>JAHHSB010000118.1 GCA_020025415.1 Oscillibacter sp.
GCCATCGCCCTGGCCCAGCTGATCAAGCGGGAAAATCCGGATGCCTGCTTCCTGGGTGTGGGGGCGGAGGGGGGCCTGGAAAAGGGTTTGGTCTCCAAGGCGGGCTATGATTTCCGCACGGTGCATATCTCCAGCTTCCACCGCTCTTTCCGTCCGGCGGAGCTGCGGCACAACCTCTGCTCTGTGGGAAATCTCCTCCGGGCACCGGGGGAGGCCCGGGCCATTTTGCGGGACTTCCGGCCGGAGTGTGTGGTGGGGACGGGCGGCTACGCCAGCTATCCCATGATCAAGGCGGCGGCCCGGGCCGGCATTCCCACGGCGGTCCATGAGTCCAACATGGTGCCGGGGCTGACTACCCGGATGCTCGAGCCCTTTGCCGGGCGGATCATGGTGGGCTTTGAGGCCTGCCGGGAGCATTACCGCCACCCGGATAAGGTAGTGGTCACGGGTACACCGGTGCGGGGGGACTTCTTCCAACTGACTCGGGAGCAGGCTCGGGAGAAGCTGGGACTGAAGGATGACCGCCCGTTGATCGTGTCGTTTTGGGGGTCTTTGGGTGCTTCCCACATGAATGCCCAGATGGCGGGCTTCATGGCGCTGGAAGCGGGCCATGAGCCTTTTTATCACATCCACGGAGCGGGCGTTTCCGGCTATGAGACTATGCAGACGCTCCTGCGGGAACAGGGTGTCCGTTTGGAAGACCATCCTGCCATCCAGCTGCGGCCCTATATTTACGATATGGCGGCAGCCATGCGGGCGGCGGATCTGGTGATCTGCCGGGCAGGCGCCTCCACGGTGAGCGAGCTGACGGTGCTGGGGATCCCTGCCATTCTGGTGCCCTCACCCTATGTGACCAACAATCATCAGGAAAAGAATGCCCACGTATTGGAAGCTGCCGGCGGCGCCGTGGTGCTGACGGAGCAGGAGAGCTCGGGAAAGAAGCTGTTTATGGAAGCCTGCGGCATCCTCCATGACCAGGCAAGGCGGGAGCGCATGGCGCGGGATATGGGGAAATTGGGCATTCCTGACGCGGCGGAGCGGATCTACCAAACGGTGCTTCAGGTCTGTGGGTAACCGTCCCGGGCACCTTGCGCATACGATGGCTTAAGCAAAACGTATGCGGAGGGTGAGGGAATGAGCCAGTATTTGATCGAAGGCGGACAAAAGCTCCGCGGCGAGGTAACGCTGCAGGGCGCGAAAAACAGCGTGCTGCCCATTCTGGCGGCCACGCTGCTCAACAAGGGGGACACGCTGCTGCGCCGCTGCCCCCGGCTGCGAGATGTGGATGCGTCCATGCGGATTTTGCGGCATTTGGGCTGCACGGCGGAGTGGAAGGGCGAGGAACTGGAGATCCGCACGGGGGAGATCTCCCGGGCGGAGATCACCGACGAGCTGATGCGGGAGATGCGCTCATCGGCCATTTTCCTGGGGGCAATGCTGGCCCGCTGCGGCGAGGCGAAGATCTCCTATCCCGGCGGATGCGAGCTGGGTCCCCGCCCCATCGATCTGCACCTGGCGGGCCTGCGGGCCATGGGTGCCGAGATCCGGGAGGAAGGGGGAACCCTTTACTGCCGGGCGCCCCGGCTGCGGGGTGCGGACATTGTGCTGGCGCTTCCATCGGTGGGGGCGACGGAAAATCTGATGCTGGCTGCCTGCGGTGCGGAGGGAGTCACCAAGATCTCCAACGCCGCCCGGGAGCCGGAGATCCGGGACCTGCAGGAGTTTTTGGTGGCCTGCGGCGCCCGGGTGCGGGGCGCTGGGACTTCCACGGTGATCGTGGAAGGAGGAGAACCCTTACACGGTTGTACATATACCGTGATGCCCGACCGGATCGTGGCCGCCACCTATTTGAGTGCGGTGGCCACCGCCGGCGGCGAGGCTTTCCTCTCCGGCGCCCGGGAAGAACACCTTTTGGCGGTGACGGCAGCGCTGCGGGCTGCTGGCTGCCACATTCGAGGAGATGAGCGGGGGATCTCCATCCGGGCCGAGGAACCGCTGCGGGCGGTGAACATGATCCGCACGGCGCCGTACCCCGGCTTCCCCACAGATGCCCAGGCCCTGGTCATGGCTGTGCTTTTGCGGGCGGAAGGGGTAACGGTGTTTGAGGAAAACATCTTTGAAAACCGCTATCGCCACGCCAATGAGATGATGCGCATGGGGGCGGAGATCCGGATCTTTGGCCGGGTGGCGGTGGTGACGGGGGTATCTGCCCTCCATGGCGCGGCGGTGCAGGCCACGGATCTGCGGGGCGGCGCGGCCCTGTGCGTGGCGGGCCTGGCGGCGGAAGGGCAGACCCAGGTGACGGATTCCCACCACATTGACCGGGGCTATGAGGATCTGACCCGGGACCTGCGGGCCCTGGGCGCGCAGATCCGCTACTGCCCGGCGGACTGACAGAACAACCACTACACAGGATACGGGAGCAAAGGATATGGCAAGACGCAGAAAAACAAACCGGCGGCGCAAAAGGGGAAGATTTGGATTCCTCTATAAGCTGCTGTCCGTTTTGGCCATTTGCGCGGCAATCGTGCTGGCGATGACGCTGTTTTTCCGGGTCAACACGCTGGAGATCAGCGGCGGCGTGCGTTACTCGGAAGAGCAGATCCGGGAGGCCAGCGGCATTGAGATCGGCGACAATTTGTTTTTGCTCAACAAGTTTGATGTGCGCAACAAGCTGGCCGAAGAGCTGCCTTATATCGAAGAGGTGCATATCAACCGGAAGCTGCCGTCCACGCTGATTATTGAGGTGACGGAGTGCTCCCAGGTGTTTGCAGTGATGCAAAGCGGCAGCGCCTGGCTCATCAGCCCTTCGGGAAAGATCGTGGAACGGGTGGAGCCGGCGGAGGCGGAAGGCATCCCCGCGGTGGATGGCTGCGAGCTGCTGGCGCCGTCGGTGGGGACCTCCATGGCCCTGGCCCAGGAGTACGAGACGCGGCAAGACAGCCTTCTGGCGCTGCTTTCCGCCCTGGAGGAGCGGGAGGAAATGGATCTGGTGGGTGCCATCCATCTGGGGGAGGCCTCCATAATCACCATGGAGTATATGGACCGGTTCACTGTGCAGATGCTCTACAACGCTGATTATGCCTATCTGCTTCGTACGGCCCGGGCGGTTTCCGAGAAGCTGGAGACCAACGAAACGGGCGTAATCGACCTGACCAGAGAGGGCCAGGCGTATTTCCGACAGGAATGAGCAGAGGGGGGCCGCCTGTGCGGCTCCCTTTTTAAATTTTGCCTGAAAAAAAGATCCGAAAAACTAGGGAACACTTGACCTGCAGGCAAAAGTGGCATACAATAAAACAATATACAGGATATTGAGAGGATGGGCCGCTTTCCCACCTCTTTCCGCAATTTATAGCAGGAGGTACCACTATGGCATTTGGCTTGGAAACCGGCCCCGAGACCGTTGTCAATATCAAAGTCATTGGCGTTGGAGGAGCTGGCAACAACGTGGTCAACCGCATGGTCAGATCCGGCGCCAGAGGCGTGGATTTTGTTGCGGTCAATACGGACAAGCAGGCGCTGAACGTGTCCAGCGCAACCTATAAGATTCAGATCGGCGAAAAGCTGACTCATGGCCAGGGTGCCGGCTCCGATCCCGAGGTGGGCCGCAAGAGTGCCGAGGAGAGCCGCAACCAGATTGCCAAGGCGCTGGAGGATACCGATATGGTGTTTATCACCGCCGGCATGGGCGGCGGCACCGGTACCGGCGCGGCTCCCATCGTGGCGGAGATCGCCAAGGAGATGGAGATCCTGACCGTGGCGGTGGTGACCAAGCCCTTTGGCTTTGAGGGCCGCCGGCGGATGATGCAGGCGGAGTCCGGCATTTCCGAGCTCAAGGATAAAGTGGATTCCCTGGTGATCATCCCCAACGAGCGGCTTAAGCATGCCACGGACCAGAAGATCACCTTTGCCAACGCCTTTGAGATCGCCGACGATGTGCTGCGCCAGGCGGTGCAGAGCATTTCCGATCTGATCCGGGATACGGGCTTCATCAATCTGGACTTTGCCGACGTGACGGCGATCATGAAAAACGCGGGCATGGCTCATATGGGCGTGGGCCGCGCTGCCGGCAAGAACAAGGCCGAGGAGGCCGCCCGCATGGCCATCTCCAGCCCCCTGCTGGAAACCTCCATCGAGGGTGCCAAGGGCGTGCTGATCAATGTCACCGGTTCCATGGATATCGGTCTGGAGGAAGTAGAGCAGGCTGCCTCTCTGGTGCAGCAGGCGGTCCACCCTGACGCGCTGACCATCTTCGGCGCCACCTTTGATGAGAATCTGGACGATGAGATCCGGGTGACGGTCATTGCTACGGGCTTCGACAAGGATACCTCTGGTGAGGACAGCCAGGAGAAAAAGA
>JAHHSB010000119.1 GCA_020025415.1 Oscillibacter sp.
GTGATGGATGAGCGCAAAAGCGCTGCTCCCCGGGAGATCCGCCACCGGCGCAGCCTGTTTTCCCGCCGGAGACTGGAGGAGACGGAGGAGCTGTACGCCCCGCCTCCGCCGGAGCCGGAGCCCGTCCCTGAGTGGGAGGAGATCGGGGAGGAGCCCGATCCGAAAGATGAGACCTGGGAGTGGAAGTGCAGCTGGCAGAAGCGGGCCCGCCCCGTGGCGGCGGCCGTTTTGCTGAGCCTGATCGGTGTGGTGCTGCTGGCTTTCGATTTCCTGGATCAATCCATCCCCTACTGGACCGATCAGATCCGGGTCCAGGCCGGGGTGACCCTGGCGCTGCTGGTGCTGGTGAGCATCCTGGGCCGGGATGTTTATCGCCGGGGCTTCGGTGCGCTGTTTCACGGGCGCTGCAGCTGCGCGCTGCTCAGCGCGGTGTCGGCCCTGGTGGCCATGGCGGACTGCGTGGCGGCGCTGCTGCCGGTGGGCCGGGGGGAGATCCCCCTGTACGGCGTGGTGGCCTGCCTGGGGCTGAGCTTTTCTATGATCGGCGGCAGCCGGCAGGCCCGGGGCCTTTATGACAGCTTCCGGACGGCAACGGTGGGCGATCCGCCCTATATGATTACCGACACGCCGGAAGGCCCCTGCAAGCAGCAGGGCTTGCTCCGGGGATTTTACACCGATATTCACAAAGAGGACCTGTCTGCCCAGTGGCAAAACGCCCTGCTGCCTCTGATCCTGGTGGCTTCGGTGGTATTTGCGGGGCTCAGCTCCCTGGGTTGGGGCAGGGGGCAGGACTTCCTCCCCGGCTGGTCGGCCATTCTGGCCGCGTCCACCTCCTTTGCCCTGCCTTTGAGCTATGCTCTGCCCTGGTCCCGGCTGACCCGGCGGCTGCAGAAAAGCGGCTGCGCCGTGGCCGGCTGGTCCGGCGCTCAGAATATTGCCGCCCGCAGCCGCATCATCGTCACCGACGAGGACCTGTTCCCCCCGGGGACCATTAGCCTTAACGGCATCAAGGTCTTTGGGGAGGAGCTGTCCCGGGCTGCGTCCTACGCTGCCAGTCTGGCGGTGGCCTCCGGCTCCGGACTGGGCCGCCTGTTTGACAGCCTGCTGCGCAGCGAAGGGGGACGGTATCAGCCGGTGGAGGATTTCAGCTTCTACGAAGAGGGGGGCTGCTCCGCCTTTATCCACGGGGAGAGCGTGCTGCTGGGCACGGCCTCATTCATGCGCAAGATGGAGATCCGCCTGCCCGGGGGACTGAACCTGCGCACGGGGATCTTCCTGGCGGTGGACCGGCAGCTGACGGCGGTATTCGCTGTGAAGTATAAGCCCTCGGAAAACGTGGACTGGGCCCTGCGCCTGCTGCGCAGGAGCCATATCACCATGCTGCTGGCCTCCCGGGACCCCAACATCACTCCGGAGCTCATCCGCCGCAAATTCACCAAGATCGCCCGGCTGGAGTATCCCAACCTCTCTGAGCGGGTGGCTCTTTCCGAGCAGGAGCGGGCGCTGGGCATGCCCCGGGCGCTGCTGTACCGGGAGGGGCTGCTGCCCTACGCCGAGGCGGCCAGCGGCAGCCGGCGCCTGTGCGGGGCCTGCCGCTGGGGAAGCACCCTGGCGCTGCTGGGCAGCATCTTCGGCACGCTGCTGTCGTTCTACCTGGTGTTTCAGGGGGCGTATGTGCTGCTCTCACCCATGCTGGTGCTGGTGTTCCAGCTGCTTTGGACGCTGCCTTCGCTGATCCTCTCCGACTGGGTGAGCCGACTGTGACGGCGGATTGAAACCGGCATACAAGACGATCCAAGAGCGGACTTCCTGCGGGAAGTCCGCTTTTTTCGCCTGGGGCCCCTGCGACGGGGAGGGAGCGGCCTGCAAATTGCACAGGGTTTCTTTCAAAATTTTGGGACTCCCGCCACAAGTGCCAAAAAAATGGAAACCAATTAGTATATTTGCATAAAAAACTGTCAATTTTCTGGAATGGTAGCAGCAGAACGCACAAAGTTCTGGTTGTATTCAGCGGATAAACGTTGTATAATCCCTACATTAGGGCCTTTGGTGCAGCGCCAAAGGGCTCCTGGCTGGTCGCCGTTTGGGCGGTTGTGCCGATAGCAACAACATAAGGAGTGGAACGAACATGAGCTATTCTGTACAGAACATTCGCAACGTCTGCCTGCTGGGCCACAGCGGCAGCGGTAAGACCGCCCTGGCGGAAAGCCTGCTGTATATCACCGGCGCCATCGACCGGCTGGGCCGCGCGGCGGATGGTAATACGGTCTGCGATTTTGATCCCGAGGAGATCAAGCGTCAGATTTCGCTGTCCACCGCGGTGGCGCCCATCGAGTGCAAGGGCTGCCGCATCAACGTGCTGGACACTCCGGGTGCCTTCGATTTCTCTGGCGAGGTGATGGAGGCTCTGCGGGCCGCCGACGCAGCCATTATCGTCTGCTCTGCCAAGGACGGCGTTTCCGTGGGCCTGGAGAAGGCCTGGAAATACTGCGAAGAGCGGAATATGCCCCGGTTTGTCTATATTTCAAAGACCGATGAGGACAACAGCGATTACAACGCTACCTTTGACGCCCTGCGGGAGCGCTTTGGCAAGAAGATTGCCCCGGTGGTGGTGCCCATTTGGGACGAGAACAAGAAGGTCACCGGCTTTATCGACGTGCTGAACAAGCGCGCCTATGAGATGCACGACCTGTCCCGGGTGGAGATCGAGGTGCCCGCCGATAAAGAGAGCGTGGTCACCGAGTTTAACGATGCCCTGAAAGAGTCCGTGGCCGAGACCAGCGAGGAGCTGATGGACAAGTTCTTCAGCGGCGAGGACTTCACCTACGCCGAGATGATCCAGGGACTGCGCCAGGGCGTGCGGGAGCTGAGCCTGTTCCCGGTGCTGTGCGGCTCCGCCATCACCTGCCTGGGCAGCATGATGCTTCTGGACCAGATCGTGGATCTGCTGCCCAACCCCATGGAGGGCAACTATCACAAGGCCACCCGCAGCGACGGCGAGACCGAGGAGTTTGTGGTTTCTACCGGCGGCGTGCCCACGGCCTTCGTGTTCAAGACCGTCTCCGACCAGTATGGCAAGTATTCCTTCGTGAAGGTACTCTCCGGTTCCATCACCCCGGATATGACCATGGTCAACGCTCGCACCGGCGCCAGCGAGAAGCTGGGGCGGCTGTACACCGTGCGGGGCAAGAGGTATACCGAGGTCAAGGAGCTCAGCTGCGGCGACATCGGCGCCATTGCCAAGATGGATAAGGTCAAGACCGGCGACACGCTGTGCGACGCCCGGAAGGTGGTCGCCCTCAAGCAGATCCCCTTCGCCGAGCCATGCTACTCCGTGGCCATCTCCCCCAAGACCCGGGGCCAGGATGACAAGATCGCCCAGGGCCTTGTCCGCCTGAACGAGGAGGATCCCTCCTTCAGCGTGGTCAACAACGGCGAGACCCACCAGATGGTGCTCTCCGGCGCCGGCGATATGCAGATCGATGTGCTGGTGAGCAAGCTCAAGAGCCGCTTCAACGTGGAGGCGGAGCTTAAGCCCGTACGCGTGCCCTATCGGGAGAAGATCCGTAAGACCGTTTCCAAGCAGGGACGGCATAAGAAGCAGACCGGCGGCTCCGGCCAGTTCGGCGACGTGTGGATCCGCTTCGAGCCCAATCCCGAGGAAGAGAATATGGTCTTTGCCGAGGAGGTCTTCGGCGGCTCCGTGCCCAAGAACTTCTTCCCGGCGGTGGAAAAGGGCCTGCGGGAGGCCTGTGTCCACGGCCCGCTGGCGGGCTACCCCGTGGTGAACCTGAAGGCCGTGCTGTATGACGGCTCCTATCACCCGGTGGACTCCTCGGAAATCGCTTTCAAGACCGCGGCCCAGCTGGCCTATAAGGCCGCCATGCCGGAGGCCAGCCCCGTGCTGCTCGAGCCGGTGGGCGAGCTGAAGGTCACCGTGCCTGACAGCTACATGGGCGACGTGATCGGCGATCTGAACAAGCGCCGGGGCCGTGTGATGGGCATGGATCCTGCCGGCAGCGGTGAGCAGGTCATCACCGCCGAGGTGGCCATGGCCGAGATGGGAACGTATGCCATCGATCTGCGCTCTATGACTCAGAGCCGCGGCAGCTTCACCTTCCACTTTGTCCGCTATGAGGACTGCCCCCCCGCGGCCCAGGAAAAGGCTATCGCTGAGGCGAAGGCCCTGGCGGAGGAGCAGTAAGCAAAAAACAGTGCGCCCGCCGGGCCCTTCGGCGGGAACCGTCATCAGACAAAGCGGCGCTTTCTTCCGGATTGGGGAAAGCGCCGCCGCGCGCGATAGACGGGCGCGGAGCGGGCTTACGGCACTTATTTTAACAG
>JAHHSB010000012.1 GCA_020025415.1 Oscillibacter sp.
CTTCCAGGCAGCGGGGAGGTCCCCAACTTTTTCCGCTGCCTGGAAGAACAGGGACTGAAGGAGACCGATGTGGAAAAAATCTCCCGGGAGAACTTCCTGCGGCTTTTTCAAAAAAGCGGGGTTTGAGAATTGAATTCAATGGCATCCTACGATATAATGAACCTGAAAGATAAACGTTTGCCCAGGGGGATGTATTGCTGAACGCTCCCCGGGCCGCAAGGAGTTGGAACAATGAAAACCAGCCGAACGCAAATCGCCGACGGGGTGTACCTGACGTACCTGCCGACACGAAAATTTAAAACTGGGCTGCTCTCGGCCCAATTTGTTACCCCGCTGCGGAAAGAGACTGCCTCGGCCTACGCCCTGCTGCCGGCGGTGCTCCGGCGGGGCACGGTGTGCTATCCGGATATGGGGCTGCTGTCGGCGGAGCTGGACCGGCTCTACGGGGCGCAGATCTCCTATACGGTCCGGAAAAAGGGTGAGAGCCAGTGCATGGGGTTTGTGGCTAGCTTTATCGATGAATCCTTCGTCCCCGGCGGCGAGCGGCTGCTGGAGCCAGTGGCCTCGCTGCTGGGCGAACTGATTTGTGAGCCGGTGACCCGCAGCGGCCGCTTCCTGCCTGCCTATGTGGAGGGAGAGCGGGAGAATCTGGTGGACGCCATCCGGGGCATCCGCAACGACAAGCGGGACTATGCCGATCTGCGTCTGCTCCAGGAGATGTGTACCGGCGAGCGCTATGGCATCAGCCGTTTGGGCGATGAGCAAAGCGCCCGGAAGCTGAGTGTGGCCAAGCTCTACGCCGGCTATACGGAGCTGATCTCCAGCGCCCGGCTGGAGCTGTTCTACTGCGGCAGCGCCGCCATGGAGCGGGTGGAGCAGGCGCTGCTGGAGGCTTTGTCTGCCCTGCCCCGGGAGCGGGTGCGGGAGATTTTTCCGCCGGAAAAGCACCCCGCCAGAAAGACGCCCCGGGAGGTCACCGAGACGTTAGACGTGACCCAGGGAAAACTGGGTATGGGCTTTTCCTGCGGCAGCGACGATGCCACGGGCCTGCTGCTGGGCAATACCATCTTTGGCGGCAGCAGCAATTCCAAGCTCTTTTTGAACGTACGGGAAAAGCTGTCGCTGTGTTACTATGCCTCCTCCGTCTACCACCGGAGCAAGGGGCTGATCACCGTGTCCTCGGGCATCGAGTTCGAGGATGTGGAGCAGGCCCGGGACGAGATCCTCACCCAGCTGAAAATGGTCCAGGAGGGCCGGTTGGAGGACTGGGAGCTGGAGGGTGCCCGCAGCACTCTGCTCAACAGCTACACCACCCTGGGGGACTCCCAGGCACGACTGGAGAATTTCTACCTGGGCCAGCTGGCCACCGCCTCCGAGCAGACGCCGGAGGATCAGGCCGCCGAGCTGCGGGAGGCGACGCTGGAGCAGGTGCTGGCGGCTATGAACACCGTGTCGCTGGACACCGTTTACTTTCTCAAGGGAAATGAGGTGACGGAATGAAGCCCAGTTTTTACGAGCGCATCGGAGAGACCGTCTACCGGGAGAAGCTGCCCAACGGGCTTCAGATCTGCGTGCTGCCCAAGCCGGAGTTTGCCAAAAGCTATGCCTTTTTTGCCACCCGCTACGGCGGCATGGATACCCGCTTCTGCCTGAACGGAAAGTGGCTGGATACGCCGGCGGGCATCGCCCACTATCTGGAGCACAAGATGTTCGACACCAAGGAGGGCAACGCCCTGCAGAAACTGGCCCAGAACGGAGCCGAGCCCAACGCCTTCACCAGCAACGCCATGACGGGCTACTACTTTGATTCCACCCGGAATTTTGAGGAGAATTTGGCTATCCTGCTCTCATTCGTGTCGGTGCCTTATTTTACGGAAGAGAGCGTGGCCAAAGAGCAGGGGATCATCAGCCAGGAGATCCGGATGATCGAGGATGATCCCGACTGGCAGCTCTATACCCGCATGCTCAAGGCCCTGTATCAAAACAGCACTGCCCGGACCCCCGTGGCCGGCAGCATCGAGAGCATCAAGGAGATCACGGTCCAGACCCTTTACGACTGCCACAAGGCTTTTTATACCCCCTCCAACATGATCCTGACGGTGGTGGGGCCGGTGGATCCCATCCACGTGGTGGATATTGCCCGCCGGATCCTGCCGCTGGATGGCGGCCCTGTCATCGCCCGGGACTACGGGACGGAGCCGGAGGAAGTGGCCCAAAAGCGGACGAGCATCGCCGTGGAAGTATCCACACCCCAGTTCCTGCGGGGCTTTAAGTGTCGCCCGGCGGAAGAGGGGGAGGCCTATCTGCGCCGGCAGATGATCGGGGAGATGGCCTGCGATATCCTGATGGGGGATTCCAGCCCCCTGTATCTGCGGCTTTACGGCGAGGGCCGCGTCAACGGCAGCTTTGGCAGCGCCTTTGAGATGATGCCAGGCGTGGCTTATCTCTACGCCGGCGGAGACTGCAAGGAGCCGGAGGCTGTATCCGATGCCATTATGGAAGAGGCGGCTCGGCTGGAGAGAGAGGGGATCGAGGAGGCGTATTACCAGCGGGTGCGCCGCGCCTGTCTGGGCAGCGCCCTGCGGGGACTCAATTCCTTCGAGAATATGGCCGTCACCCTGACAGAGGGCTACTTCCACGGGTTTGACGCCTTCCGCTTCCTGCAGCTGTTTGATTCCATTACCAAAGAGGACGTGGCCGGGTTCTTGAAAGAGAGTATCGTGGAGGAGCGCTCCGCCCTTTCTCTCGTGGTGCCCAAGGCCTGAAAGAAAGGTAGGTTGCTGTTTGTCTGCCCTGAAAAATATGCCTATCGGCTTTCCCGGACTACTGGGAGGGCTGGAGTTTGATCCCGATGTGATTGCCATCCACATTGGGCACGGGATCTATTGGTATGGCATTCTGATCGCTATCGGGATGCTGGCGGGATTGTTTTTGTGCATGAAACAGGCCAAACGCTTCGGCCTGACGGAAGATCATGTACTGGATTTGGTGCTGTGGGCCATCCCGCTGTGTATCATCGGTGCCCGGCTGTACTATGTGATCTTTTACTATTCTCATTATCAGACGGAGACCGGCGCGCCCGACTGGGGGGAGATCATCGCCGTCTGGGATGGCGGCCTGGCCATTTACGGCGGCATCATCGCCGCGGTGATCACCGCATATATATTTGCGCGGGTCAAGAAGATCAAGTTTGGGGCTCTGGCGGATCTGTGCGTGATGGGATTGCTCCTGGGGCAGGCCATCGGCCGCTGGGGAAATTTCATCAACCGGGAGGCCTTCGGTTCGGAGACCACGCTGCCCTGGCGGATGCGCCTGTGGACCAGTGCCGCCCACTATATTGAAGTGCATCCTACCTTCTTTTATGAGAGCCTGTGGAATGTGATCGGACTGCTGTTGCTGCTGTTTGTAATCTCCAAGGCCCGGCGCTTTGACGGCGAGAGCACTTGGTTTTACTTTCTGTGGTACGGCCTGGGCCGCGCCTGGGTGGAGGGCCTGCGGACGGACAGCCTGTATCTGTTTGACTGGACGCTGTTCGGGGAGCCCATCCGGGTCTCCCAGGCGCTGTCGGTGGTGATGGTGCTTGTTTCGGCGGCGATGTTGTTTTATAATATAAGAATCAAAAAGCACAGCCCGCAGGAGCTGCTGGTCAATCAGGTAGGGGCCGCGGCGGCGGCAGAAGCAGCAGAAAAGAACATCTTAAAGGAGGACGAGGACCATGGCGATTGTCATTGACGGAAAGGCCCTGGCGGCAAAAGTAAAGGCCAGCGTGGCGGAGGAAGCCAAGTCCCTGACCAGACAGCCGGGACTGGCTGTGATTCTGGTGGGGAACAACCCGGCATCCCGTACATACGTGACCAGCAAGGAAAAGGATTGTCAGGAGTGCGGCTTTTTGAGCTTTGAGCATAAGCTGCCCGAGGAGACCCGGGAGGACGAGCTGCTGGGTCTGATCGCCCAGCTGAATGAGGACCCCAAGGTGGACGGTATTCTGGTGCAGATGCCCCTGCCCCGGCAGCTGGATGAGCAGAAGGTCATCCATGCCATCGCCCCGGAAAAGGACGTGGATGGTTTCCACCCGGTGAATGTGGGCCGCTTGGTGATCGGGGAGCCCGCCTTCCTGCCCTGCACCCCCGCCGGCGTGATGGAGATGTTCAAAGCGTATGAGATTCCCATCCGGGGCAAGCACTGTGTGGTGCTGGGCCGGTCCAACATCGTGGGCAAGCCCATGAGCAGCCTGCTGCTCCAGCAGGACGGCACCGTGACCACCTGCCACTCCAAGACCCCCAACATGGCCGAGATCACCCGTCAGGCGGATATTCTGGTCTCTGCCGTGGGCAAGCGGAACCTGGTGACGGCGGATATGGTGAAAGAAGGCGCCGTGGTCATCGACGTGGCCATGAACCGCAACGACGCGGGCAAGCTCTGCGGCGATGTGGATTATCCCGAGGTGGCCAAGAAGGCCTCTTACATCACTCCGGTCCCCGGCGGCGTGGGCCCCATGACCCGGGCGATTTTGATGAAGAATATCCTCACCGCAGCCAAGATGCACCAGGGTGTGTAAGCGGAATTTCTAAAAGAGCGTAGATGGTTTTTGAACTGCACCCCACTTGTTAGACAGTATGATATACTGAAAAACAAGTGGGGTGTTTTATTATGCCAAACTGCTATTTACCATGCAAACAAGCCCAGCCAAAAGTGGGTTACGGCTGTGACAGAGTTCAGATTGTTTAGGGAGAAACTATATCTTTCACCGATTCTTGATTTGTGTATGGGGGCACTTTACAAGGAACGGCTTTTTTATGCTATGGGGCATGGAGCTGCGATGGGGGAGAAGAGAATCAAGGGGGGAGATTCCTGCACGGCAGGGAAAAGAAAAAAGGCGGCATACCAAATGGTATGCCGCCTTAATGTACATGAATACTTTACAGGATGCGCAGACCGCCCACAAAGTAGGTGTTGTAGTAGCCGCTGTACAGGCTGCTGACAATCACACCGCCGCTTCTGGAAGAGGAAGCGTGGATAAACTGACCGTCACCGATGTAGATGCCGGCGTGAGAGCAGGCCTTGCCGTTGGAGCGGCTGGGATCGCAGAAGAACACCAGATCGCCGGCCTCCAGAGCGGAAATGGACCAAACCTTGGTGCCCTTGCCACTCTGCCACTGGCCGGTAGCAGTGTGGGGGAGGGAAACGCCGTACTTGGCGTAGACATACATGGTAAAGCCGGAGCAGTCAAAACCTCTGGGAGAGGCACCGCCGTAAACATAGCGGACACCCAGATGCTGCTTGGCGGTATCTACCAGGGCAGAGCCGCTGCCGCTGCTCAGGGAATCCACCAGATCCACCAGATCGCTGCGGATATAACCCTTGGTACCATACTTGCAGGTCACGCTGTACCAACCGTTGGTAAAGCCGGTGACCGTCAGGGTGGTGGACTCATCCACGGTCTGCTTGATCTTGCTGTCAGTGGAGGCGCCAGACCGGACACAAACACCGTCCGCATTAACCCGGCCATAGGTAGTGAACACACCATCCTGATCCACAGTCAGATAATCCTCGGAAATATAACCGGTATTTCCATCATAGGAGATCTTGACCCAGCCATCCACGGCATCTTCCAGGATAGAAACTACTGTGCTCTTGTCCGTGGTGGTAACGATGGAAGAAGAGGTGGAGGGGCCGGAGCGCATTCTCACAGAAGAACCGCTGACACAACCAACACCGACGCCGATTTCAGCGGCAAAAGCAGTGGCGGCCAGCAACAGAGTGGCAACGGTACCGAGGAACAGCACGCGGGCGACTTTTCCGGTAAAGTAAGACATGGGTGATAGCTTCCTTTCGTTATCGTTTGTAGGGGGAAGTTGAAACCGGCTTACTTGCCGGAAAGCGCACGATCCAACCAGATGGCGGAGATGTCCATTGCGGCGTAAAGGCTGTCCTTTTCACTCTTTTTCACAATGCGATCCCGGGACTTCAGGTTGGGCTCCGTCAGCTGCAGCTGAATGGAAACCTTGGTGGCAACGTCCAGATCCTGAACCTTCTTGGTCTCCAGAACCTGCATCATAATAATATATTTTTCAGCCATCGTACCGTAGTAGATCAGGTTATCCACACGGCGAAGGGGATGGCCTTTATACATCAGACCGGAATGCTGGGCTTGCTTTGTATCAGCCATGAAAAAAACTCCTTTGAAAAAACTGTAACCGAATTGTAACAGATTGCATCTGTTTTGTCAATTGTCAGAAGCCGTTTTTTTGTGGAAATTTTTTCTGATCAAAAAAATAAAAGACCGCAGGGACGGTCCGGCAGAAAAAAGTTTCCGCGAAAGACGGGCAAAACAAGCGCGTCTTTCGCGGAAACGATAGTTTAGACACAGGGGCTTATTGATTCAGATAGTTCCGAACCAGAACCTGAAGCAGCTCATCCCGATCGATCTTTCGGATCAGGGTACGGGCGTTATTATGGTTGGTAATATAAGTGGGATCCTCCGAGAGAATATAACCAACAATCTGATTGATCGGATTGTATCCCTTTTCTTCCAGAGCTCGGTAAACGGTTAACAGCATCTGGTGAATCTCAGCGTCCTTATCCATGGCAATATTGAATTTGCGGGTAAAATCGTCCATCACGAGACCACCTTTCTGCATGAGGCTCCATTTAGTCTACATGCATTATACTCGCTTTTGGGGCCAGTGTAAAGCGTTTGCGCAAAAATTTCCCCTATCTGACAAAACTGTCAGATAGGGGAAAAAGAGCGGTTCAGCGCAGAACGGCATTGCACTCGGATTTGAGAAGATCCAGGATGTTTTTCACATCCGCATCCGCTTCTTCGGAGGTGAGGCTGCGGTCGTCAGCCCGCAGGGTCAGATTGAACGCCACGCTCTTGTGCCCCTCGGGGATGCCAGGGCCGGTATAGATGTCGAACAGGGTCGCTTCTTTGAGCAGGCCCTTGGCACCTCTGCGGATGCACGCTTCCAGTGCGCCCACCGTCACGGAGCTGTCGCATACCAGGGCAATGTCCCGGGTGACTGCGGGGAAGCGGGGCAGGGGCTGATAGACGGGCTCTGTGCCCCGGGAGGCGTACATTGCCTCAAAGCTCAGTTCGGCGGCGTAGAGCTCACCGTCCACGTCATAATTGGCGGCCACATGGGGGTGGATCTGGCCCATCACGCCCAGCAGGGTCTCACCGCTGTATACCTTGGCGCAGCGGCCGGGATGGTAGGAGGGGTTGCCCTTCTCCGCCTCAAAGCGCAGCTGGGGGATCCGCAGGCCATCCAGCACGGTCTCCACCGCGCCCTTGAGAGCGAAGAAGTCCATGTCCGCGCCATAGGCGCCCAGAGATAGGACTTTGGGCTCGTTGGCCATGCCGGAGCCGTCGTTTTTGGGGAAATATGTCCGGCCCAGCTCATAAAGCTTGGCGGACTTGTTGCGGAAATGGTAATTCCGGGAGAGAATCTCCAGCATGGAGGGGAGGATGGTAGTGCGCATGATGGAAGTGTCCTCACCCAGGGGGTTGAGAATGCGCATGGAGCTGCGCAGGGGGGAGTCCGCGGGCAGATCGATCTTATCATGATAGGAGGGGCTGATGAACGAGTAGGTGATGATCTCGTGGTAGCCTGCGCCGCGGCACAGGGCGCCCAGGGCGTTCTCTGCCTTCTGCACGGGGGAATAGCCCCGGCGGTTGTCCATACCGGAGGAAAGGGTTTCGGGGATATTGTTGTAGCCGTAGAACCGGGCTACCTCCTCGGCGATGTCGGAGTAATGCTCCACGTCACCTCGCCAGGAGGGGACCACGATGGTATCCCCGTCCAGCTCGAAGCCCAGGGTCAGCAGGATCCGGCGCATCTCCTCCTCGGATACGTCGGTGCCCAGCAGGGCGTTGACCTTTTCCGGCTCCAGCTTTACGGTGGTGGGGTTGGCATCCTTGGCGATCACGTCGATCACGCCGTCCACCACTTCGCCGGCACCCAGCAGCTCCACCAGCTCGCAGGCCCGCTGCACGGCTTTCATGGTGTTCATGGGGTCCAGACCCTTTTCATAGCGGGCGGAGGCATCGGTGCGCATATTCAGGGCAGTGGCGGTGCGGCGGATGGAGGCACCGTTGAAATTGGCGGACTCAAAGAGCACCATGGCCGTGTCGCCCACGATCTCGGAGTTGGCGCCGCCCATGACGCCGGCCACGCCCACGGGCTTGTGGATGTCGCAGATGCACAGCATATTGGGGGTCAGCTTCCGGACGTTGCCGTCCAGCGTTTCAATGGTCTCTCCCTCCCGGGCAGTGCGGACGACGATCTGTTCGCCATCCACGCAGGAGAAGTCAAAGGCGTGCATGGGCTGGCCATATTCCAGCATGACGTAGTTGGTGATGTCCACGATATTGTTGACGGGCCGCACGCCGGAGTTGCGCAGCCGCTCCCGCATCCAGGCCGGGGAGGGCTGGATCTTCACGTTCTTCACCATCCGAGCGGTGTAGCGGGGGCACAGATCGGGGTCTTCGATCTCGATGTCCACCAGCTCGCCGATGAAGCCGCCGCAGCCCTGGATCTCCGGGGTGTGGAGCTTGAGGGGGGTGTGGAAGGTGGCCGCAGCCTCCCGGGCCAGGCCGATGACGCTCAGGCAGTCGGGGCGGTTGGGCGTGATCTCGAATTCCACCACATGGTCGTCAGCGCCGATGACGGTAGATATGTCAGCCCCGGGCTGCACGCCCTCTTCCGAGAGTACCCAGATACCGTCGGTGATGCAATGGGGGAACTCCTTCTGGTCGGCGTGGAGATCGGCAAGGGTACAGATGGCCCTTTCCTGGGTATTGTAGGCCGCCAGATCCCCTTCGTGGAGGTTGGAGCAGGGGCTCTCCAGGGAGGCGGTATTACCGCCGCCCAGGTCCAGCCCCACCTGATACAGGCCATAGGAGACGGTGGAGACCGTCAGCACCTTGCCGGCCACCACGGGGCCGCAGATCTTGTGGCCGGGCTGCACATCGGCAGGGATAGAGGGCTTCTGGGGATCCAGAGGCTTGTAGTCGTTCAGCAGCGCGGCGGGGGTGATGGCGGCGTAGGGATAGTCGTGCTCGACAGTCAGGCCCAGCTCTTTCAAAGAGCAGAGCATACCGTTGGACAGCACGCCCCGGAGCTTGCCCTTTTCAATCTTCTTGCCGCCGGGCAGCAGGGAATTGTGCTTGGCCACGGGGACCAGATCCCCCACGTGGATGTTCCAGGCGCCGGTGACGATCTGGACAGGCTCTGCCTCGCCCACGTCCAGCTGGCAGATCCACATATGATCGGAGTCGGGGTGGCGCTCCATCGTGACGATACGGCCGGCCACCACGTTTTTCAAAGAATCGCTCAGGACTTCGGTCACTTCCACTTTGGAGCCGGAGAGGGTCATGGCCTCAGCAAACTCCCGGTCGCTCACGGGACCGATATCAACAAATTCAGTCAACCATTTTCTGGATAATTTCATGTGTTTGCCCTCCTTCAGAACTGCTCCAGGAAGCGGATGTCGTTTTCAAAGATCAACCGCAGGTCGCTGATCTTGAACCGGCCCATGGCCAGACGCTCCAGGCCGAAACCGAACGCAAAGCCGGAGTATACATCCGGGTCCACGCCGCAGCCCCGCAGCACCTTGGGGTGCACCATGCCGGCGCCCAGGGCTTCGATCCAGCCCTCACCCTTGCAGGTGGGGCAGCCCTTGCCGCCGCACTTGTGGCACTGGATATCCACCTCGCAGCTGGGCTCGGTGAAGGGGAAGTGGTGGGGACGGAAGCGGGTCTTGGTCTCGGGACCGTAGATCTCCCGAATAACGGCATTCAGCGTGCCTTTGAGATCCGCCATGGTGATGCCCTTGTCCACCACCAGACCTTCGATCTGATGAAACATGGGAGAGTGGGTGGCATCCACCTCGTCCTTGCGGTACACCCGGCCCGGGGAGATCATGCGGATGGGCACGCCGTGCTCCTCCATAGCCCGGATCTGCATGGGAGAGGTCTGGGTGCGCAGCAGGATCCGGGAATCCTCGGTCAGATAAAAGGTGTCCGTCCACTCCCGGGCAGGGTGATCGTCGGGGGTGTTGAGCTTGGTGAAGTTATAGTCGGCCTGCTCCACCTCCGGACCGTCGAAGATCTCAAAGCCCATGTTCAGGAAGATCTCCTTGAATTCATCCAGGGCGGTGTACATGGGGTGCTTGTGGCCCAGGGCCACCTTTTTGCCGGGGATGGTCACATCCACCGTCTCCGCGGCCAGCTTCTCATCCATGGCCTTGGCGTCCAGGGCGGCGGACTGGGACTCCAGCGCCGCTTCCAGCTCGGCGCGGACCTGGTTGGCCAGCTGACCCATCATGGGGCGCTCTTCGGGGGAGAGCTTGCCCATCTGCTTGAGTAGGGCGGTCAGCTCGCCCTTTTTGCCCAGATAGCGGACCCGCAGGCCTTCCAGTTCTGCGGCGCTTTCGGTGGCGGTAATGGCCGCCAGCGCTCTTTTTTGAATAACTTCCAGTTGTTCTTTCATATGCAGACTCCTTTTCGGATTGAAAATGACAGGGTGGAGCAAAGGCGGCCCCCGGATGTAAAAAAGCCTTTCGTCCCAAAGCTGGGACGAAAGGCTTGCTTCCGCGGTACCACCCAAATTCGCGCGGAGAGCCGCGCGCACTTGTGCCCTTGTAACGGTGGACGGCCGGCCATGTCTCCATGGCGGCTCCCGGGCGAACCAAACCGGACGCCCGCAGTCTGGCTTGCAGCCGGTGACCAGACCTCTCTTGGCGGTGTTGCTCGGTTATTTTCCCGTTCAATGCCGATATCAAATATTACTTATATCACAGCAAAATGGGAAATGCAAGAGAAAAAATGGCGAATTTGGGCGTTTGGCGGTGGATAGGGTTACAGATAGGCGCTGGGAGGCTTTTTCATGGTGGCGGTGTAGCGGGGCAGCTTCCGCAGGCCGCCGGAAAGGTCGGCCATTCCCCGGCTGGTGATTACCGTGACGGGGAAGAGGCTCTCGATCAGGGCCTGGGCGTCAGGCTCTTCCACACCGAAGGGATAGGCAAAGAAGGTCACGGGGCAGCCCAGCTCTTCTTCGATCCGGTCCCGGCTCTTCTGGATATCGTCCAGTACCCGGACCCGGAAGTCCATGTCCGGCTCACCGGGCTTGCGTTCAATGCCGTTGGTGCCTCCGGGGGTAAAGCTGCCGGCCCGGACGTCCAGATTATGCAGCTGGTAGGTATGGGAGCCGATTTCCACCAGACCGGAGTCCTGCATCTCCCGGCACATATCCCAGCTGAGGAAATTGGAGGCCGCCACATCCTGCATCTTAACGATAACAGAGATCACCGCCTTGGCCTGGTACTTTTTCAAAAGGGGATAGAGCAGCTCGTAATTGCTGCGGTAACCGTCGTCAAAGGTGAGCAGCACGGGCTTTTCCGGCAGCGGCTTACCTGCAGCCAGCTCCTGGGGCAGGACGGTGGTATAGCCCTGGTCCTGGAGCCACTTCAGATCCTTTTCCAGGCGGCTGACGGTGATGGTCATGTCGTTGCACTCCTCCCCGTCTGGCAGCACGTGGTGGTACATTAAGATAGGAATGGTCTGATCGTAAGTGATGTTGGAAGGCTTTTGGGGCTGTGATGCTCCGCCGGCGCTTTCGCAGTAGCGCCGCAGCGTCTGCAACACGGACTCTTCCGCCCCGGAGGGGATAAACTCCCGCAGCGCTGCAGCCACATCCACGGAATTTCGGGCAATGGCGCTGCCCAACTTGTCCAGCACTGCCTGCTGCCAGCTGGGATAAAGGCTGGAAAGAGCGGAGATCACCGAGCCCGGACGCTGGGCGCAGCGGTTGAGCAGCTCATCCGTCGGCAGGGGAGACTGGCCGCTATGGACCAGATAGCAGCAAAGAGCCCAGTCGGAAAGGGAGCGGTAAGTTTCCTGGCTCAGGACGATCTGGCTGTCAAAGGAAAAGACCGTGTCGGCCTCCAGATTCAGTCCGTCGCTGGGGCAGAAGTTGGTAAAACGCCAGCCGTTTTTTGTTTTTTCGTAATCCAGCTGGTACTGAGAGTAGCCGATGACCGCCGGGGAATCAGACGAAGGGGAAGATTCCTCCGCCAGGGAGGCCACGGAGTCGGCCCAGAAGGTAAGGGTCAGCTTCCAGTGGTTGGGGTCGATCAGCTCCACAGCCTTCTGGGTGTCCAGCAGATAGGGGCAGCCTTCCCGCTCCCCGCCTGCGGTGTAGAGGGCACCGTCAAATTCCTGATATTGATGTTCCGCCCCGGAGAGCAGCTCCTGGGACAGCTGCTCGGAGAAGGTGCCATTGACCACATTTTTCAAAGCAGAGAGCGTGTGGGTCCGCTGGTCGCTGACTCGGTAGTAGGTCCGGCCCTGGCTGTGCTGGGTGTCGTCCAGATCATAGGGCAGCGAAGCTCGGTCAAACCAGTCATAGACCTCTGCGGCGGAATCGTAGGCAGAAAGGACATCTTCCGGGGTGGGGGCATAGCTGCCCGACAGCCCGCAGCCGGAGAGCAGGAGGGAAAGTGCGAAAAACAGCAAAAGCAGTCGTCTCATAAGCAGAAAATCCTTTCATGCATTTTGGGCATGATGGACCATGCCTAAGTAGTATTATAAGCAAATAAACACCGTAAGAAATAACAAATTCATGACAAAACCATCCGGGGCTGCCAGCGGAAGAAAAGATTGCAATCAGACCGCCAACCTCTTATAATAGGGTTTATAAAATCGTGAAATTAATGCATCCGGAAATGGAACGGGAGGCGGAATCATGAAGCTGGCTACGGCTGCGCAGATGCAGGAGTTGGATCGCCGGGCGATTGAAGAGCGGGGCATCCCCTCTGTGAAATTGATGGAACGGGCGGCGGAGGGCGTTTGCGCCGGCGCGCTGGAGCTGCTGGGCGGCCGGGATCCCGGGAAGTTCCGGGCGGCAGTTTTCTGCGGCAGCGGGAATAACGGCGGCGACGGACTGGCAACGGCGCGGCTGCTGTTTTTGGCAGGGGTCCGGGTCCGGGCATTTCTGGTGGGCAGCTATGACAAGCTGACGCTGGACGCCCAGGAGATGACCCGCCGACTGAGCGAGTGCGGCGTGGAGCTGGAGATCTTTGAACCGGAAAATGAGGAGCAGGAGAGCTGGGTGCTGGGCTGTCACGTCCTGGTGGACGCAATCTTCGGCATTGGCCTTTCCCGGGAAATCGCGCCGGAGTCCCGGTATGCCGCGGCCATCGCCCTGATCAACCGATCCCCCGCCAAAGTGGTGGCGGCGGATATCGCCAGCGGGGTGGACGCCAACACCGGCTGCGTTCTTGGCTGTGGGGTAAAGGCTGACAAGACTGTGACCTTTACACTTCCAAAGATCGGGAATTTGACGGCGGAGGGCAGTGTCTGCGCCGGCGCCGTCACCGTGGAGGACATCGGGATCCCCCGGGATCTGGTGCGGGAGCTGCGCTGCCCGGTTCAAAGCGTGGACCGGGAGACAGTGCGGGCCATGCTGCCAGCCCGCAAGGCCGACGGCCATAAAGGGGACTTCGGCAAGCTGCTGATCGTGGGCGGCGCCGTGGGTTATACCGGTGCGCCGTATCTGACGGCATCGGCGGCGCTGCGCTCCGGCTGCGGGCTGGTGTACCTGGGCGTGCCGGAGAAGATCTGGGCGGTGGAGGCCCAGAAGTGCACGGCGGCCATGCCCTTCCCTCTGCCTGACGGCAAGGACGGCAGGCTGCGGGAAGCGGCGCTGGACGGGATCCTGGAGCGCCTGGAGAGCTGCGACGTGCTGGCACTGGGGCCCGGTTTAGGTCGGAGTAAGCAGCTCACGAGCCTGGTCTGCCAGCTGCTGCGCAGAACGAAAAAACCGGTGATTTTGGACGCCGATGGCATCAATGCCCTGGAGGGACATATAGATATTTTGAAGGCCAGACGGGGGAGAACCACCATCCTGACTCCCCACGATGGGGAGTTTGCCCGCCTGAGCGGCCGACCTGTGGGCCGGGACCGGATCGTTGCGGCCCAGGACTTTGCGAGGGACTGCGGCTGCGTGCTGGTGCTCAAGGGGCACCGCACCATCACCGCACTGCCGCAGGGGAACCTGCTGGTCAACACCACCGGCAATTCCGGCATGGCCAAAGGCGGCAGCGGAGACGTGCTGACAGGCATTCTGGCTGCGCTGGTGTGCCAGGGGGCCACCCCGGCTCAGGCTGCGGCCTGCGGCGTGTGGCTCCACGGCCGGGCGGGGGATCTGGCCGCCGCCCGCCTGACGGAATATGGCATGACGCCGCCGGACCTGGTGGAGGCCCTTCCTCGGGCCTTTCGGGAGATCACAGGGCGCTGACCGGCCGCTGCCGGCAGCCGCCGGAAAGAAAGGATGAAGAGCGTGGTGCGCAGATGGCTTTGCGTACCAATGATAACCGTCTGCCTGCTGCTGGGCGGCTGCGGAGCAAAGTCCGGGACAGATCAAAGCGCCGCCGAGGCGGCACGGGAGCCCTATCAGACGATGGAGGGCTGCACCATGGAGGCGGAAGTTAGCTGCGGAGATGCTGACAATGAGTATTCCTTCACACTTTCCTGCACCTATGTGCCGGAGGGAGAATGCACCGTGGAGGTGTTGGCGCCGGAGGCATCTGCGGGTATCCGGGCCCGGATCTCGGGAAAAGACCTGACGCTGGAATACGAGGATACTTGCCTGCCCGCCGGGACCCTGAGTTCGGAGGAGGTCTCTCCGGCTAGCAGTCTGGTCCGGCTGATGGATGCCCTGCGGGAGGGCTGGCTGCTGGAACAGAACCAGGAAAAGATTGACGATGTGCCCTGTTTGCGGCTGAGTCTGGATCAAACGGGAGATCAAGGGGGCAAGATCGTCTCCACCCTCTGGCTGAGGGAGGAGGATGGCCTGCCTGAGCGGGGAGAAATTCAGGTGGATGGCGAGATAATTTTGCAAGTGAGGTTTACGAAATTCACATTTGATGATATACTTTAAAACTCCCGGTCATTGAATTCGGACCTGGCAGGATCTGCTGCCGGGACCTTAGCTGTACAAGGGGAGAGGGAGGCCGAAAGCCGGCATGGAAAATCAATTGCGGCGGACCTGGGCGGAGATCGACCTGGATTGCCTGGCAGATAATTATGAGAAACTCCGCGCCCGGATGGGAGAAAAGAGCAAGTTCCTGGGCGTGGTGAAAGCGGACGCTTACGGGCACGGTGCGGTCCGGGTGGCCAAAAAGCTGGAACAGCTGGGCGCGGAATATCTGGCTGTGTCCAATGTAGAAGAGGCGGAAGAGCTGCGCTGTGCGGGGGTCTCCCTGCCGCTGCTGCTGCTGGGCTATACACCGGCGGAGATGACCCCGGCCCTGATCGCCAACAATGTGACCCAGGATGTGCCCTCGCTGGAGATGGCCCGGGCCTATTCCCAGGCGGCGGGCCGCTGCGACGGAACGCTGCGGGTACACCTGAAGCTGGATACGGGCATGGGCCGGCTGGGTTTTCAGTGTGATGAGGCCCACTTCCAGAAGAGCCTGGAGGAGATTCTGGAGGCTATGAAATTGCCCCGCCTGAACTGGGAAGGGGTGTTCATGCACTTCTGCGTGGCCGACGAGCCGGGGAATCCCGACAGTGTGGCCTTTACCCATACCCAGTACCGGCGTTTTACCCGGATGATCGAAGAGGTAGAGCGCCGCTCCGGCGTTACCTTTGCCATCCACCATTGCAACAACAGCGGCGGCGTGGCTTACTATCCTCAGTACGGCTGGGATATGTGCCGTCCGGGCATTTTGCTCTACGGCACCGAGCAGATGTCGGCGGAGCTGGGCCTGCAGTCGGTGATGACACTCAAGTCGGTGCTGGGGCCTATCAAAGAGTATGAAGACGGGACTTCCGTCAGCTATGGGCGCACCTATTACGCTCGGGGGCGCCGCCGGCTGGGGGTGTTGCCCGTGGGCTATGCTGACGGATTGTTCCGCTGCCTGTCCAACCGCTGGGCGGTGATGACGCCCCAGGGGCCCGCTCCCATCCGGGGCCGGATCTGCATGGATATGTGCATGGTGGATCTGACGGAGCTGCCCGATGTAGGCACCGGAGATGAAGTGGTGGTGTTCGGCGGAACCAACCCGGTGGAGGATATGGCTGCCGCCGCTGGGACCATCAGTTATGAGTTGCTGTGCGCTGTTTCCAAGCGGGTTCCCCGGGCTTATATGGAGCATGGGGAGCGGGTCGCCTGGGAGCTGCCGGGCTGCCGCTGAGGCGGCAGGCACTTTGCCGGAGGCTGCGGCATAGAATACTGCGGGGCTTGTAAGCGCCGGAAGGATTCCTTTGCCGGAGTATAAATTCCGCGGCTGCGTGGGAGAATGAAAGTGGCCTCACCGATCAGGCTGTTCTGAACGGTGACGGGTACTTCTTTCGGCGGAGTGTGAACTGAGTGGATACGAGTGTTAGACGCGGTGACATCTATTATGCCGACCTGTCCCCTGTGGTGGGGAGTGAGCAGGGCGGCGTCCGTCCCGTACTGATTATTCAGAACGATACTGGGAACCGATACAGCCCCACCGTGATTGCGGCGGCCATCACCTCTCAGATGGGGAAGGCCCGCCTGCCGACCCATATTGACCTGCCCGTTACGGAGAACAGTGGATTGACCAAACACTCCATGGTTCTGCTGGAACAGGTGAGAACGTTGGACAAACGCCGCCTGCGGGAGCGTATGGGACATGTGGAAGAGCCGGTGATGGAGAAGATCGACGCTGCCATCGCCGTGAGCTTCGGCCTGCATCGGGATCAGTTGGTTTAAGTCCGTCCCGCGGAAAAGAATACATAGTATCCTTTTCCGCGGGACGGACTTAAACCAACTG
>JAHHSB010000120.1 GCA_020025415.1 Oscillibacter sp.
GCCGTGGATCGTGCCGGACTGGTGGGCGCCGACGGTGAGACCCATCACGGCTGCTTTGATGTTTCGTTCCTGTCCGGAATTCCTGGCTTTACCGTGCTGTGTCCGGCCAACTTTGCCGAGTTGCGGCGGATGCTGCGTCAGGCCCTGTTTACCTGTACCGGTCCGGTGGCGCTGCGTTATCCCCGGGGCGGCGAGGGTGCCTATCGGACTGACAGCGGTGAGGGGAGTGCCCTATGCCTGCGGGAGGGGGCCGCGGTTACGCTGGTGTCTTACGGTACGCTGATCAACATTGCCCTGGATGCGGCGGCCCTGCTGGAAAAGCGGGGGATCAGCGCCCAGGTGGTGAAGCTCAATCAGATCGCCCCGCTGGAGCCGGAAGTGCTTACGGAGCTGCTGGGCGGAAAAAAGCTGCTGGCGTTTGTGGAAGACTGCTTTGACGAGGGCTGCGTGGGCCAGCGGGTGTCGGCGCTTCTTGCTGAGCAGGGCAGGGGGCCGGAGAGGCTGGTACTGCTGAATCTGGGAGATCGCTTTGCCCGGGAGGGCACGGTGGAGCAGCTGCGCCATCAGTTTGGCCTGGACGCCGAAGGCGTGGCCCAGACGATCGAGGAGGGATGGAAACATGAGCGCTAAGACCCGATTGGATGTGCTGCTGGTGGAGCTGGGGCTGCAGGAGAGTCGGCAGAAGGCCCAGGCCACCATTATGAGCGGGCTGGTATTCGTAGATGACCGTCGGGTGGACAAGCCCGGTACCGCCGTTTCCCGGGAGGCCAAGATCGAGATCCGGGGCAATACCCTGGCCTATGTCAGCCGGGGCGGGCTGAAGCTGGAAAAGGCCATGGCCGAGTTTCCCATTACCCTGAATGGCGCCATTTGTGCGGACATCGGGGCATCCACCGGCGGCTTTACCGACTGCATGCTGCAAAACGGTGCCGCCAAGGTCTATGCGGTGGATGTGGGCTACGGCCAGCTGGCCTGGAAACTGCGGGAGGATCCCCGGGTGGTCTGTATGGAGCGGACCAATGCCCGGTACCTGACCCATGAGCAGATCCCCGATGCGCTGGATTTTGCCTCCATCGACGTGAGCTTTATTTCCCTGCGGCTGATTTTGCCCGCGGTGTGCGGAGTGCTGAAAGATGGCGGCCACGTGGCCTGCCTGGTCAAGCCCCAGTTTGAGGCGGGGAAGGAGCTGGTGGGGAAAAAAGGCGTGGTCCGGGACCCTGCCGTCCATTTGCAGGTACTTGAAAACTTCCTGATTCATGCAAAGGATTCCGGCTTTACAGTTCTTGATATTACCTATTCTCCCATTCGCGGGCCTGAGGGGAACCTGGAGTACCTGGGCTATTTGGAAAAAGGCGAAGGGGAGTCTCATATTCCGGATCTGAAGGCCCTGGTGGAGGAGTCTCACCGTGAGATCAAAGAGCATGGAGGGACCTGATATGAAAAAGATCATACTCTGCCCAAATCCCAACCGGGATAAGGACATGAAGGCCACCCGGCAGGCCCAGGCCATCTTGCAGGAGCTGCATTTCAAAACCGTGGTGTGCTCGCCTTTTCGGGATCTGAAGCAGGAGTTGTATCCAGCCTTTTTCGCCATGCGGCCCCGGCCTCTGCAGCAGGAGCTGCGCTCGGCGGATCTGCTAATCACCTTCGGTGGGGACGGCACGATCCTCCATCTGGCCAAGATGGCGGCCATGAGCAAGGTGCCGGTCCTGGGCGTCAATATGGGCAGCCTGGGCTTTATCGCCGAGCTGGAGGCCGGGGAGCTGGAGAGCCTGCGGCGTCTGAAGGACTGGAACTTTGAGACCGAATCCCGGATGATGCTGGACGTCTCCGTGGAGCGGGACGGCAAGCAGGTCTACAGCCACCTGGGTCTCAACGAGGCGGTGATCCGGGAGGGCCCCATTTCCCACGCCATCCATCTATGCCTGTATTCCGACGGACACCATCTGGTGGATATTGCCGGAGACGGTGTGATCGTGGCCACGCCTACGGGATCCACGGCGTACTCGCTCTCCGCCGGCGGCCCGGTGGTGGAGCCCGAGGCCCAGGTGATCGTGGTCTGTCCCATCTGTATGCACAATATGCGCTTTTCCTCCTATGTCCTCCAGCCGGAGCATGCCATCAGCGTGCAGCTGGAGCGGAACGGGAAGAAGCCGGTATATCTGTTTGTGGATGAGAGCCGGGGCTTTTCTCTGCGGTCGGATGACCAGGTGCTGATCCGGAAATCCCAGCACACTATGCGTTTGGTGCGCTTGTCGGAGAAGAGCTTCTGCGAGGTCTTTGCGAAAAAAATGTTGCCTGGAGGTGGACAGACTCATGAAAAATGATCGGCAGTCTAAAATTCTGGAAATTATCGCGGAGGAAAATATAGAAACGCAGGAGCAGCTGCTGGAACGTCTGCAGGCTAGGGGCATCACCAGTACCCAGGCCACCATTTCCCGGGACATCAAGCAGATGCACCTGATCAAAGAGCCGGTGGGACAGGGCGTTTATAAGTACGCCGTCTCCGGCAACCGCACTCGGCTGAATTTTGCCGAAAAGCTGCGGACCATCTTCCGCGCCAGCATCACCAGCATTGAAAGTGCCCAGAATTTGGTGGTGGTCAAGACCATGCCTGGCCTGGCCTCTGCTGCCTGCGCGGCTCTGGACGATATGGAGATCAGCTATATGCTGGGCAGCCTGGCCGGAGACGACACTGCGTTTCTGGTGATGAAGGATACGGAATCGGCGGAGACGTTCTGCCGGGAAATCCGGGATATGCTGTAAAATGGATAAACTTTACAGTGAAGGTGGGACAGAGAGATGCTGCAGCTGCTTCACATTGAGAATATTGCCCTGATTGAGCGGGCGGATATTGAGTTCCGCCCTGGCTTCAACGTGCTGACCGGTGAGACCGGTGCCGGTAAATCCATTGTGATCGACGCTTTGGGCACGGTACTGGGGGGGCGTACCTCCCGGGATTTAATCCGCACCGGAGCGGACAAAGCCTTTGT
Organism: Oscillibacter sp.; assembly: GCA_020025415.1. Taxonomy (GTDB): domain Bacteria; phylum Bacillota; class Clostridia; order Oscillospirales; family Oscillospiraceae; genus Oscillibacter. The sequence goes on from JAHHSB010000120.1 coordinate 2,994, forward strand.
CAGCGCGGTGTTTTCCGCTGTGCCTGGGACCCTGTCGGGACTGGAGAAAAGCGGCGTGGAGCCGGACGAGGATGGAAATCTGCTGCTCCAGCGGGAGCTGAGCGGAGATGGAAAGAACGTCTGCCGGGTCAACGGCCGTCCCATCACCGTGACCCAGCTGCGGGAGCTGGGCGGGGAGCTGCTGAACATCCATGGACAGCACGACGGGCAGCAGCTCTTAGATGAAGAGCGCCACGGGGAATATCTGGACCGTTTCGGCAAGCTGGAACCGCTGCTGGCGCCTTACCGGAAGGCTTATCAGACCGTGATGGAGCTGGAGGGGAAGATCCGGATCCTGCAGATGGACGAGGCGGAAAAGGCCGGCCGTATGGCTTTTCTGCGCTTTCAGATCGACGAGCTGGAACGGGCGGGGCTTACCCCAGGAGAAGAGGAGGAGCTGGAGGCCCGCCGGAACCTGCTGCGCAACGGTGAGAAGTATCTCTCTGCCCTGAGCGGGGCCGATTACTGCCTTAGCGGCGATGACAACAGCCTGGGGGCCATGGCTCAGCTGCGGGAAGCCCAGGAGGCCATCGCCGGGATCCGCACGCTGGACGACAGCCTGGTGGAGCTTTATAAGCGCCTGGAGCGCAGCTGCTGTGAAGTATATGACCTTGCGGAGACCATTCGGGACAAGCGAGAGGAATTTGACTTTTCTCCCGGGGAATTGGACCAGGTGGAGTCCCGCTGCGATCAGCTCCACCGCCTCAAGCGCAAGTACGGCGCCACGGTGGAAGATATGCTGGCGTATCTGGAAAAGAGTCGCAAAGAGCTGGACGAGATGGAATTTTCTGACGATCTTCGTCAGCAGCTGGAACAGCAGCTGGCTGCCCGGAAACAGGTGTTGCTGGAGAAGGGCCAGGCCCTGACCGCCGGGCGCCAAACCGCGGCCCGTGAGCTGGAGGAGCGGATTTTGCAGGAGCTGCGGGATCTGGACATGCCCAAGGTGCGCTTTTCCATCGAGATGCAGTCCACGGAGCCGGGACCGGATGGCTGTGACCAGATCCGCTTTTTGATGTCGGCCAACGCCGGCGAGGACCTCAAGCCCATTGCCAGAGTGGCCTCCGGCGGTGAGCTTGACCGGATCATGCTGGCGCTGAAAAACGTGCTGGCGGCGGAGGAGTCCATCGGCACGCTGGTGTTCGACGAGGTGGATACGGGTGTCTCCGGCCGGGCGGCCCAGAAGGTGGCGGAAAAGCTGGCCCAGGTTTCCCGGGTCAAACAGGTGCTGTGCGTCACTCATCTGCCCCAGCTGGCGGCCATGGCAG
>JAHHSB010000121.1 GCA_020025415.1 Oscillibacter sp.
GCCGGGCTTTGTCCCGCCGGGGCGGGCCGCAGCGGCGGCCAGTGATGAAAAGCCTTGCTTTGGGGCCAGTGTAGCACAGGGGATAGGGGAAGTAAAGGGAAGATAAATTTTTATCAGGAGGGGGCGCCGGGGCAGCCAAAGAACCCGGCGGGCTGCCCGCCGGATTCCCAAGTCTGGAAAAAAGAAAGAAAAAAGCAGGCCGCCGGCTTTCAAAGGGGCGGTCTGCTTTTGAGAGGAGGGGTCAAAGGCCCAGGGCGTGGGCGCAGGCGGTGAAGAGGATACACGCCGCCGCCCCCACAGCGGTGGGCAGCGCGGCGGCCAGCACTGTCCAGCGCAGGCTCCCGGTCTCTTTGTGAATGGTCCATAGGGTGGTAGAGCAGGGCCAGTGCATCAGGGTGAACAGCAGCGTGCTGCCAGCGGTGACAACGGTCCAGCCGTTGGCCACGAACAGCGCCCGCATGCTATCCATCGAGCCCAAGTCCATCAGCGTTCCCTGGGCGGTGTAGATCATCACCACGATGGGAAGGACGATCTCATTGGCGGGGAAGCCCAGAATAAAGGCCAGCAGGATCACGCCGTCCAGTCCCATCAGCCGGGCCAGGGGGTCCAGCCAGGCCGCCAGATGGTCCAGCAGGCTCAGGTCCCCGGCCTGGACGTTGGCCAGCACCCACAGCAGCATTCCTGCCGGTGCAGCCACTGCCGCTGCCCGGCCCAGGACGAACAGCGTCCGGTCCAGCATCGAGCGCACCAGCACCCGGCCCACCCGGGGCCGGCGGTAGGGGGGCAGCTCCAGTGTGAAGGAGGAGGGCACCCCCCGCAGCAGCGTGACCGAGAGCAGGCGGGTCACCCCCAGGGTCACCAGGACGCTCAGGGCGATCAGGGCCGTCAGGGCCAGGGCGGAGAGGGCGGAGGCGCCTGGGGAGCCGGCCGCCCCGATGAAAAACATACTCAGCAGGGTGATGAGCGTGGGGAAGCGGCCGTTGCAGGGGACGAAGGCGTTGGTCAAAATGGCCAGCAGCCGCTCCCGGGGGGAATCGATGATCCGGCAGCCGACTACCCCGGCGGCGTTGCAGCCAAAGCCCATGCACATGGTCAGGGCCTGCTTGCCGCAGGCCCGGCAGCAGCGGAAGGGGCGGTCTAAATTATAGGCGATCCGGGGCAGATACCCCGCGTCCTCCAGCAGGGTGAACAGGGGGAAGAAGATGGCCATGGGGGGCAGCATCACCGAGACCACCCAGGCCAGCACCCGGTACATGCCCAGCACCAGCAGCCCGTGGAGCCAGGCCGGGGCTCCCAGCAGGGTGAACAGCTCTGTCAGCCGGTCCTGCACCCAGAACAGCCCCGACGAGAGCAGGGCGGAGGGATAGTTGGCCCCCACGATGGTCAGCCAGAAGATTCCCGCCAGCAGGGCCAGCATCACCGGGTAGGCGCTGACCCGACCGGTGAGGATCCGGTCCAGCCGCCGGTCAATGGAAGGACGCCGGGCAGGCGCGGTGCAGACCACGCCCCGGCACAGCTCCTTTGCTGCCTCCACCAGGGCGGTGACGATCTGGTCGGCCAGTTTTTCCTGGCCGATGTCCTGCTCGGCCAGCTCTGCCCGGGCCGCCTCCACCGCCGCTCCCAGCTCCGGGTCTGTGCGCAGTTCCTGGCCTAAAAACGCCTCTGCCCGCTCCAGCAGCACCGGGTCGGACTGGAGCAGCTGCAAACTCAGCCAGCGGGGGTTGATCCGCTCGCCGCAGCGGGCGCGGACCAGGGGCTCCAGCTGGGCGATAGCTGTTTCCAGCGGCTCGCAGTAGCGGCAGACATAGGGCGCGGCAGTCCAGCGGCCGTCCACGGTGTCGTCCAGGGCGGAGAGCAGCGCCCCCAGGGTGGAGGCGTCCTGGGCCACGGTGCCCACCACCGGCACCTTCAGCCGATCGGAGAGCAGCGGCAGATCCAGGGAGAGACCCTTGTGTCGGGCCTCATCCAGCAGGTTCACGCACACCACTACCCGGGGGCAGAGCTCCATGGCCTGGAGCACCAGGTTGAGGTTCCGCTCCAGACAGGTGGCGTCGCACACCACCGCCACCGCGTCCGGCTGGCCGAAGCACACGAAGTCCCGGGCCACCTCTTCCTCCGCCGAGTGGGCCATCAGGGAATATGTACCGGGAATGTCCACCAGCACATAATCGTGCCGAGGACTGCGGCATCGCCCCTGGGCGTTGGTGACGGTTTTTCCAGGCCAGTTGCCGGTGTGCTGATTCATGCCGGTCAGGGCGTTGAATACCGTGCTTTTTCCTACGTTGGGATTCCCTGCCAGGGCTACCACCCGCTCCTCCGGCGTCCGGCGCTGAATATCCAGGACGCCGCCGGCGGCGGAGCGCCCCACGGAGCTGCGGCTCAGTCCCATGTCCCCGCCCCCTCTTCCAAAGGTGTGACCAGAATGTCCCGGCCGTCCTGGGCGCGGATGGCGATCACGGCGCCCCGGATCAAAAAGGCGGAGGGGTCACCCCAGGGACTTTTGCCCACGCACTCCACCGGTGTATGCGCAATGAGCCCAATATCCAGCAGACGCCGGCGCATGCTCCCCGTGGTACGGAGAGCGGTCACCGTGGCCCGCTGGCCGGGCTGCAGATCAGTTAAACACAGTTGAGGACTCATCATACTCGCCTTTCCAAAATGGATTCAGGAAGCGAAAGCCTCCTGGTAGCAGAGTATTCCGAAAAGGAGGCGGAGGTGCCTCGACTGGACGGGAGACGGCGGCAGGCAGGGAACCATTTTCCCCGCCCAGCCGTCTGATCCGGTACAGAGAGTTTTGAAAAAAGGAGGAAGACCATATGAAACGGAAAGAAGTGCTGGCACTGGCTCTGGTGCTGCTGCTGGGCCTGTCCGGCTGCGGCCGGAGCGAAGCTGCCGGCGATGGGGCGGGGAGCGGGCCGGATCCCGACGCATCGGCTATCCAGTCGGACGCCGGCCAGGTCTCCCGGCAGCAGGCGGAGGATCCCTGGGGCCTGACGGTGACGGCAGAGGCGGTGATGGACACCGGGCTGACGCTGTGCTTTACCCAGGCGGGGGAGGGCCCCGCTGGGGAGCTGGAGACCGGCAGCCCCTTCTGGCTGGAGCGCTGGGAAGACGGCGCCTGGCAGAGCGTGGAGATGCTGGAGCAGGAGGGTGAGCTGGCCTGGAATGATGTGGCTTATTCCATTCAGGCGAATGCCGACACCCGGATGGAGATGAACTGGTCCTTCCTGTACGGTGCCCTGCCCAACGGGCAATACCGCCTGGGTAAGGAGGTCATGGACTTCCGGGGTGCCGGGGACTACGACACCCGCAGCTATTACGCCGCCTTCACCCTTCCTGCCGACTGACCCATTTTCCCTTGCCGCCCGGCCCCACGGGGCCGGGCGGCGTTTTTTGCCCCACGGAAAAAGAATTGAAAAAATGGAAAGCATACTTGACATTTTGGGACGGCGGAGATAAGATGAGAATATGGAAAGTAAACTTTCCGTTTGGAGGGCAGATATGAAGAATCGACTGGAACAACTGCGTAAGGAGCGGGGGATCCGGCAGGAGGAGCTGGCCAGCGCGCTGGAGGTATCCCGGCAGACAATCGGCTCTTTGGAAAAGGGGCGCTACAATCCCTCCATTGTGCTGGCGTTCAAGATCGCCCGGTATTTCCAGATGAGCATTGAGGATATCTTTATTTACGAGGAGGAGCTGAAATGAAGAAGAAACTGCCGTTCATTTTGGAGTGCATTGTCGGCGCGGTGCTGCTCATCGCGGGCCTGGTCATCCGTGTGGAATATTACTCCACTCTGGTATCCGCCATGGGGGTGGGGATCCTGACTGCCTCCCTGACCCAGCTGGCCAAGCTGTGTTACTGGACCAGCCCCAAGCATCGCACGGAGTACGAGGCGAGAAAGCAGGAGGCCCACATCAACCTGGTGGATGAGCGCAAGCAGTATCTGCGGATGCGGGCCGGACATGTGACGTATCAGATCATGACCTTTGGGCTGCTGGTCCTGGCCTTTGTCCTGGCGTTGTTCCGGGCGGAGGCCTGGGTGATTGCTATAATCTTCGGGCTCTTTCTTCTTCAGTGGGTCATCGGCATGGTGGTCTACCGGCGGCTGGAAAAGCGGATCTGATCCGCCGGAGGCCGGGCGGCACATAGTTTTTGAAAAGGGGCAGAGCTTTCCGTCGATCGCGGAAGGCCCTGCGCCTCTTGACAGATGCAAT
>JAHHSB010000122.1 GCA_020025415.1 Oscillibacter sp.
GGCCTTTGTCGTCCCCTCTGAGGGCTCCAACTACTTTGTGGACGCCATGTGCATCCCCAAGGGTGCGGCCAACAAGGAAAACGCCGAGAAGTTCATTAACTTCATGTGCTCCACCGAAGTGGGCCTGGCCAATTGCGACACCATCGGCTACTCCACCCCCCTGATGAGCGTGTATGAGGCTCTGGATGAAGAGGTCCGCTCCGACACCGTGGCCTATCCCAGCGGCGAAACCCTGGCCAACTGCGAGCAGTTCCTGAATCTGCCCCAGGAGATCCTGGACTTCTATGACTCCGAGTGGCTGCGGCTGAAAGTCTAAGGCGCGATATGAAACAGATTCCCCTCGGCGCCAAAGGGCAGTCCGCTCAGCTGGTCACCCCCGAGCTGACCGCCCAATCCGCAGGCTCCGGCCTGCTGCCGGTTTTCGGCACCCCTTATCTGGTGGCTCTGATGGAAAACGCTGCCAACGCCTGCCTCCTCCCCTTTTTGGACGAGGGCAGCAGCTCCGTGGGCTGTGCCATCAGTATCACTCACACCTCCCCCACCCCTGTGGAGATGCAGGTAACGGCGGAGGCGGAGGTCACCCAAGTGGATGGACGGAACGTCACCTTCTCTGTCCGGGCCTGGGATGAGAGCGGTCCCATCGGCTCTGGAACCCACGTGCGCGTGGTGGTAGACAACGCCCGTTTCCTTAGCAAAAGCGAAGGAAAGCTGAATCGGTAATATCTCATAAAAAGGCTCCCCGGCGATCGCCGGGGAGCCTTTTTTCTTGATTTCTCGACCGACAGGAAAGCCGATCAGAACAACGTGATCTGACTGGTCTCCGCCATACCGGCGAACGCGCCCAGAGCCTTGAGCTGCTCAATGTGGGTCTTGGAGAGCTTGTTGCAGCACATGGCAAATTCTTCAATAGAGATGAATTCCTTGCCCTTGCGCTTTTCCACCGTATCAATGGCCGCGGCCTCTCCCAATCCGTGGACCGAGACGAAAGGCGGCAGCAGGCCGTTTTCCGTGACCTTGAACTTGGTGGCGTCGGACTCATAAATGCTGATGGTGTCAAAGTGGAAGCCCCGGAGATAGAATTCATAGCACACCTCCAGCGTAGTCAGCAGGTTCTGCTCCACGGCGGTGGCGTCTTTGTTATTTTCAATCTCCCGGATCTTGCGTTTCACGGCGTCCAGTCCGGCGCAGCAGTACTCCGCATCAAAGGCCTTGGCCCGAACGGAAAAGAAGGTGGCGTAGAATGCCAGGGGCTCATGGACCTTGTACCAGGCGATGCGGAAGGCCATCATGACATAAGCCACCGCGTGGGCCTTGGGGAACAGGTAGCCGATCTTGGCCAGGGACTCGATGTACCACTCAGGCACATCATGCTCCTGCATGGCCTCCACCCAGCCGTCTTCAAAGCCGCCCTTTTTCACCTTGCCCTTTCGGACCGCCTCCATGATCTTGAAGGACATCTTGGCATCCAGACCCTTGGAGATCAGGTAGAGCATAATGTCGTCACGGCAGCCCACCGTTTCCAGAACGCTGGCGGTACCGCTGACGATCAGGTCCCGGGCGTTGCCCAGCCACACGTCAGTGCCGTGGGAGAAGCCGGAAAGACGCACCAGGGTGTTGAAGTCCTTGGGCTGAGTGTCCACCAGCATCTGCCGGGTAAAGCGGGTGTTGAACTCCGGAATGGCCACGGCGCCGGTGGGGCCCAGGATCTCGTCATTTTCATACCCCAGCACCTTGCTGGATGTGAAGATGGACATGGTGTCCGGGTCGTCCAGAGGAATGTCGTGGGGATCCACACCGGTAAGATCCTGCATCATGCGCACCATGGTGGGATCATCGTGTCCCAGCATATCCAGCTTCAGGAGGTTATCCTCCATGCAGTGATATTCGAAATGGGTGGTGATGGTGTCGGAATCGTCGGCGTCCGCCGGGTGCTGGACGGGGCAAAAATCCTCCACATCCATGTCGTCGGGAACTACCACCAGGCCGCCGGGGTGCTGGCCGGTGGTACGCCGGACGCCCACGCAGCCCAAAGTCAGGCGGTTTTCCTCCGCCCGGCCGGCGGCAATGCCGTTCTCCTCCAGATACTTTTTCACAAAGCCGTAGGCGGTTTTTTCCGCCAGGGTACCAATGGTACCCGCCCGGAACACCTGGGTCTCGCCGAACATTTCGATGGCGTGGCGGTGGGCCTTGGCCTGGTACTCGCCGGAGAAGTTCAGGTCGATATCCGGCACCTTGCCGCCGCCGAAGCCCAGGAAGGTCTCAAAGGGGATGTCGAAGCCGTCCTTGATATACTTGGTGCCGCATACCGGGCAGACTTTGTCCGGCATATCCGCGCCGCAGCCGTAGGAGCCATCCTGGATGAACTCCGAGTGCTTGCAGTTGGGGCAGCGGTAATGGGGCGGCAGGGAGTTGACCTCCGTGATGCCGGACATATAGGCCACCAGCGATGAGCCCACCGAGCCTCGGGAGCCTACCAGGTAGCCATTCTCCAAAGAGCGCTGCACTAATTTTTGGGCGGACATATAGACCACGTCGTACTTGCCCAGAATACCGCCCAGCTCCACGTTCAGACGGTCCACGATCAGCTGGGGCGGATCCTCGCCATAGAGCCGGTGGACCTTCTCCCACACCAGGCGGTTGAGATCCTCCTCAGAATTTTCCAGCCGGGGCGGGAACAGCTTGCCTTTGGGCAGCAGCTCGATCACCTCGCACTGGTCAGCGATAGCCCGGGGATTGGTCACCACCACCTCGTAGGCCTTCTCCTCCCCCAGGTAGGAAAATTCCCGCAGCATCTCATCAGTGGTCTTGAAATAAATGGGCAGCGGGGCGTTGGCGTCCGGGAATTTCTTGGACGCCAGCAAGATATGCCGGTAAGTCTCGTCCTCCGGCTCCTGGAAGTGGACGTCGCCGGTGGCGCAGACCGGCTTGCCCAGCTCCTCGCCCAGGCGGACGACAGTACGGTTGAATTCCCGCAGCTCCTCCTCCGTCTGGACATCGCCGTTGCGGAGCATGAAGGCATTGTTGCACAGGGGCTGGATCTCCAGATAATCGTAGTAGGAGGCGATGCGCTTAAGCTCGTCCCAGTCCTTGTGATCCACCACCGCCCGGAACAGCTCTCCCGCCTCGCAGGCCGAGCCGATGATCAATCCCTCCCGGTGCTGGTTGAGCTCCGTTTTGGGAATGATAGGCACCCGCTTGAAGTACTTCAGGTTGGAGGCGGACACCAGCTGATAGAGGTTCTTCAACCCCAGCTTGTTCTTGGCCAGCAATATGATGTGCTTGGGAAAGCGGTTGGTCTTGCTCCCCTTGGGGCGCAGCTTCTCCATCTCCCCATTGACCTGCTGGAGCCGGGTGATCCCCCGCTCACTGAGCATCTTCCAGAAGGGGATGAGCATATAGGCCACGGTGGCCGCGTCGTCACTGGCCCGATGGTGGTTGAAAGCGGGCAGATCCAGATAGTCCGCCACGATGTCCAGCTTGTACTTGCTCAGATCCGGCAGCAGATTCTGGGCCAGGATCAGGGAGTCCACATAAGTGGGCGCAAATTCCAGCCCCACCTGCCGGCAGCCGGATCGGATAAAGCCGATGTCGAACTCGGCGTTGTGGGCCGCCAGGGGCCGCCCAGCAACAAATTTCAAAAACGCCGCCAGCGCATCCTTGAGTTCCGGCGCGTCTTTGAGCATGTCGTCGGTAATGCCCGTCAGGCCGGTGATCTCCGGCGTCAGGCGGCGCTTGGGATTGACAAAGGTCTGGAAGCGATCCGTCACCTGGCCGTCTTTAAGCACCACGGCGCCGATCTCAGTGATGGCCTCCCGGCTCACCTTCAGTCCGGTGGTCTCAATATCAAAGCAAACGAACTCCCCGGAAAGAGGGCAGTCCTGACTGCCGTGAATGGCCACCCGATCGTCCAGATTGTTGATAAAATACCCTTCCATGCCGTAGAGGATCTTGATCTTGTCCCCCGCCGCCTTCCAGGCGTCCGGGAAGGACTGGACCACACCGTGGTCGGTGATGGCAATGGCCGGATGCCCCCAGCGGATAGCCTCTTTCACCACGCTTGCCGTATCGGTCAGGGCGTCCATATTGGACATCCGTGTGTGGAGGTGCAGCTCCACCCGCTTTTCCGGGGCGGTGTCCTCCCGCTCCCGGTGCTTCACCGCATTGATATGGTAGGGGTTGAGCTGGATGTCCTTGCCGTCCCGGGTCTGCTCCA
>JAHHSB010000123.1 GCA_020025415.1 Oscillibacter sp.
TTACAAGGAGGTTGGATTTTATGATACTGCTGGCAAACGGAAAGCTCATCACCCGGGACCCGGACGGCCCCGGTTACCTGCCCGACGGCGGCGTGGTCGCCGACGGGGACAAGCTGGCAGCCGTGGGAACGACGGCAGAGCTGAAAGCCCGCTACCCTCAGGCGGAGTTCGTGGATGCCCGAGGCGGGGTCATCATGCCCGGACTCATCAATGCTCACACCCACATCTACTCTGCCCTGGCCCGGGGCCTGTCCATCCGGGGCTACGCCCCCACCAACTTTTACGAGGTGCTGGACGGCCAGTGGTGGAACATCGACCGGCATCTGGATCTGGCGGCCACCCGGGCCTCTGACCAGGCGCTGGTGATTGACTCCATCAAGCAGGGCGTCACCACCATTTTCGACCATCACGCCTCCTTCGGCGAGATTGCCGGCTCCCTGGCGGAGATCGCCCAGGTCACCCGGGACTATGGCCTGCGGGCCTGCCTGTGCTACGAGGTCAGCGACCGGGACGGGGAGGACAAGGCCATCGCCTCCGTACAGGAGAATAAAGACTTCATCGACTGGTGCGAGAAAAACCCCAGCGATATGCTCAAACCCCTCTTCGGCGGCCACGCCCTGTTCACCATCTCCGACAAAACCTTTGAGCGCATGGCGGCGGCCAACGCCGGCCGGGTGGGCTATCACATTCACGTATCCGAGGGCACCAACGATGTCTTTGACTCCCTGCAGAACTACGGCCGCCGCCCGGTGCAGCGGCTCCACGACCACGGCATTCTGGGGCCCAAGACCATTCTGGGCCACTGTATCCACGTCAACACTGCCGAGTTGGAGCTCATCGCCCGGACGGACACTATGGTGGTGAACAATCCCGAGAGCAACATGGCCAACGCCGTGGGCATCTCCCCGGTGCTGCAGCTGTTTGCCCACGGGATCCTGGTGGGCCTGGGCACCGATGCCTACACCAACGATATGCTCGAGTCGGTGAAGGTGGCGCTGCTGGCCCAGCGGCACTTGGCCTGTCTGCCCGGAGTGGGCTGGCAGGAGGCTACCACCATGCTCTTTTCCAACAACGCCCGCATGGCCCGGCGCTGCGGCTTCCCGGAGCTGGGTGTGCTGCGCCCCGGTGCGGCGGCGGATGTGATCGTCATGGACTACAAGCCCTTCACCCCCTTTGGGGCGGAGAACATCGACGGGCATATGCTCTTCGGCATGACCGGCCGCCAGTGCCAGACCACCATGGTGGCCGGCAAAATCCTGATGCAGGACCGGGAGCTCACCGGCATCGATGAAGCGGCGGTGAATGCTCAAATTGTGGAGGTCAGTAAGAAGCTCTGGGGACAGCTCAACGGACCCGAGGCATAAAATCCCCGCCGGGCGGGGCCCTTCCCCTTCCCCCAGCGGCTGTGAAGTCCTTTCCCTTACCACAAAACCATGAGGAGGAATACCCATGTCTGAACGGATGATACCGATTCCCTTCCGGGAACTGATGCAGTGGATCAGCGCCGAGTACCAGCAAGGCGGCTCCGTGTTTGGCGTCTACCGCCCCTTCCGGGCCGGGGACAAGACCCTGCCCATTTTCGGCGAGGCCATCGAAAACCCATGCGGCCCCGCCGCGGGCCCCCACACCCAGCTGGCCCAGAACATCGTGGCGGGCTACTTCGCCGGCGCCCGGTTTTTTGAGCTCAAGACCGTCCAGAAAATGGACGGAGCGGAGCTGGCCGCCTGCATCAACCGCCCCTGCATTCTGGCCGAGGACGAGTGCTACAACTGCGAGTGGAGCACGGAGCTGACGGTGGAGCAGGCCTTCGGTGAGTATGTGAAAGCCTGGTGCGCCTGCAAGATGATCGCCCAGCTCTACGGTCTGGGCAACCCCGACGGCTTTGTGTTCAACATGTCCGTGGGCTATGACCTGGACGGCATCAAGGGCCCCAAGGTCAACGCCTTTTTAGACGGCATGATGGACGCCTCCAATACGCCCGTGTTCCGGGACTGCATCGCCCAGCTCCACGCCCTGTTCCCCAGGGAGCGCGCCTTCATCGACTCCATCTCCCCCCGCATCTCCCAGAGCGTCACCGTCTCCACCCTCCACGGCTGCCCGCCGGAGGAGATCGAGCGCATCGCCAGCTATCTGCTGACCGAAAAGGGGCTCCACACCTATGTCAAGTGCAACCCTACCCTGCTGGGCTATGAGACCGCCCGCTCCGTCCTGGACGAGATGGGCTACGACTATATCTCCTTCGACGACCGTCACTTCCGGGAGGATCTGCAGTACGAGGACGCCATTCCCATGTTCCGCCGCCTCCAGGCCCTGGCCGGAGAGCGGGGGCTGGAGTTCGGCCTCAAGCTCTCCAACACCTTCCCAGTGGACGTGAAGCAGGGGGAGCTGCCCAGCGAGGAGATGTATATGGCGGGCAAGTCCCTCTATCCCCTGACCACCCTGATGGCCGCCCGGATCGCCAAGGAGTTCGACGGACGCATCCGTCTCAGCTACGCCGGCGGTGCCGACGCGGCCAACATCGCCGGGCTCTTTGCCGCCGGAATCTGGCCCATCACCATGGCCACCACGCTTTTGAAGCCCGGCGGCTACCAGCGCCTGACCCAGATTGCCGGGGAGCTGGAGGAGCTTCCCTTTGTCCCCTTCACCCGGGTGGACTGGAAGGCGATGGAGGCCATCGCCCTCTCCGCCCGGCGGGACCCCCTGCTGGTGAAGGCTGTCAAGCCCCTGCCCCGGCGGAAGCTCTTGCAGAAGGTGCCGCTGCTGGACTGCTTCACTGCCCCCTGCCGGGGCGGCTGCCCCATCGGCCAGGACATCCCCGGCTATCTGGAGCTGCTCAGCAAGGGCGACTACGCCGGAGCGCTGGAGCTCATTTTGCGGAAGAATCCCCTGCCCTCCATCACCGGCACCATCTGCGCCCACCCCTGCATGGAAAAATGCACCCGCAATTACTACGAGGCCCCCGTGGATATCCGAGGCGCCAAGCTCACCGCCCAAAAGGGCTATGACACCGTGCTCGCCCGGCTCAAGCCCCCAGCCCCGGCGGACACCCACGTCCGGGCCGCAGTGGTGGGCGGCGGCCCCGCCGGCATGGCGGCGGCCTTCTTCCTGGCCCGCTCCGGCGTGCCGGTGACCCTGTTTGAAAAGGAACAGACCCTGGGCGGCGTGGTGCGTCATGTGATCCCCGCCTTCCGCATCAGCGACGAGGCGGTGGAGCGGGACGCCGAGTTCCTCCGCCGTCTGGGGGCCGATTGCCGCCTGGGCGCTCCCGCCCCCTCCCTGCCGGAGCTGAGGCAGCAAGGCTACACCCACATCTTCTACGCTGTGGGCGCCCAGAAACCCTGCACGCTGGACATTCCCGGCACGGTGATCTCCGCCGTGTCCTGGCTGCGGGACCTGCGGGCCGGGAAGGACGTGGCCCTGGGCCATGTGGCGGTGGTGGGCGGCGGCAACACCGCCATGGACACCGCCCGGGCGGCCCTGCGGGCCGGGGCGGCGTCGGTGACGCTGGTGTATCGCCGGACGAAGAAGTATATGCCCGCCGACGCCGAGGAGCTGGAGCTGGCCCTGGCGGAGGGCGTGAGCTTCCTGGAGCTGGCCGCACCCGCAGAGCAGAAAGACGGCCGGCTGCTGTGCAAGAAGCTGCGCCTGGGCGAGCCGGACGAAAGCGGCCGCCGCAGTCCCGTGGAGACCGGGGAGACCCTGGAGATCCCCTGCGATACGGTGCTGGCCGCCGTGGGCGAAAAGGTAGACGGGGCCTTCTTTGCCGCCAACGGCATCGAGACCGACCGGGCGGGCTGCCCGGACTTCATCACCAACCAGCCCGGGGTCTACGCGGGCGGCGACGCCTTCCGGGGCCCGGCCACGGTAGTGGAGGGTATCGCCGACGCTGCCGGCTTTGCCCGGGCGGTGCTGGGTGAGCAGACGGAGGCCCCCCTCCCCGCGGGCACCTATCCCGAAAGTCTGGCCGCCATTACGGACAAAAAGGGCGTGCTGCGCCTATCCGCCCCCTGCCAGGGGGATCGCTGCCTCCAGTGCGCCCAGCTGTGCCAGAGCTGCACCGACGTATGCCCCAACCGGGCCAATGCGGCGGTGGTGCTGCCCGACGGGTCCCGCCAGATCCTCCACATCGACCGGATGTGCAACGAGTGCGGCAACTGCGCCGCCTTCTGCCCCTATGACTCCGCCCCCTTCCGGGATAAGTT
>JAHHSB010000124.1 GCA_020025415.1 Oscillibacter sp.
CCGTGGAGAAGAGTCTTTTTTCTTTTCCCCGGGTAGGGCAGATCAGAAAAAGGGAGTGCCGCAAAATCGCATTACTGTAAAAAGCTGCGCAAACTACTCGGCAGGGGACACAAAAAGCCCAACTCCATATGAGGATTTGGGCTTTTTGTCCGAGGGGGTGCTGCATTTTGCAGCACCCCCTCTTTTTTCACTTCTTTTCGGAGGCAGTCTCCCGATCCTCCTTCCCGGCGCTGCGGCGCCGGGTCTTTTTCTTTTTTTCCGCGCTTTCCCGGCGGCTCTCCCCCTGGAGCTGGACATCCTCCAGCATCATCAGCAGGTTCCCCTTAAACACCAGCCCCACAAAGCGCACCAGCCCGTCCCGAGTCTCCTTGTCCAGCTCCTTCATGGCCCGGACCATGGCCAGCGCTGCCCGGAGGGAGTCCTCCTTGAGATCCGTCAGCGTGGCCGCGCCGGAGGCGGAGAGCACCTGATAGAGCCCATCGGCAAAGTTCTCCCGCTTCTCCATGGGAATGGAGCGCAGCCAGTCCCGGATCTCCGCGTTGACCACGCTGCCCTGACGGGTCACCTGGCCCAGGCGGACGAAGCGGTTGCCCCGCACCTGCCAGGAAAATCCGTCGTGCTGCATCAATCCCTGCTGGTCGCTGTCCACCACGGTGTAATCCTCCTCATGCTCCATGAGCATCCCCACCACCGAGGATTTAGGCACGATGGAAATCACCCTCCCGTCCAGGCGGACGTACTGGGGCAGGGAGAAAATGTCCTGGAAAAAGCCGGGGCCGTCGTTGCTGTACACCGCCCGGATGCGCCGCTGCACCGCCGCGGGGGCGAAGGTAGCGGCGTAAACAGCCAGGTTGCCGCCCTTGGAGTGGCCGCCCGGCCGGAGCTTACGCCGGGGGAAGGCGGCTGCCACCGTGCGCAGATACTCCAGCGCCCGCCGCTGGGCGGGCACTTCCGGCCGGCAGGCCATGAGGAAATCCTCCCGCCAGCCGGCCAGGGTATCGTCCGTCCCCCGGAAAGATAGGTACAGCCCGTCGCCGGTATCAATGGTCAGCGCGGCAAACTGCTCCCCCTTCTTCTCATCGAGATGCTGTGTATAGCCGCTGAGGGCCAGATCCCGGAAGCGGGGGGTAGCGGCCATCTTTTCCAGCATCAGCGGGATCTCATCGGGCACCAGCACCCCCATGCTCAGCTCCCCGGGCCGATGCTCCGGCCGCCGGAAAAAAGCGGCAGCCGCCCGGGACAGCGCAACGCCCTTCCCCTCCCCGGGGCCGGGGACGATGCCCTGAAAGTTCACGAAGCTCAGCTCCGCCAAAATGAGATTATCTACCTCGTTGAAGGGGTCCTGCTCCAGCGTCAGGTCCCCCCGCCAATCCAGATAATCCAGCAAATTCGCCATGGCCGCCCTCCTTGGGTCCTGCCGGGGCGGTTCTATCCTTCCCCCGGCACGCATAGTCTTTATTATCAATTTACCGGACAGGCGCTCCCGCCCGTCCCTCAGAGAGGTGCAGACTATGGAACATACATCCTGCCGCAACGAGGCGGAGCTGTGCGGCCAGGCCGACGCCGTCCCCGTTTTTTCCCATGAAAATCACGGTCTTCGCTTTTACCGCTTTGCCCTGCGGATTCCCCGGCTCTCCGGCCAGGCGGACCTGCTGCCCGTGCTGGTGCCCGAGTCCATGGCCGGCGGGATCGCCCCGGGCCAGACCCTGGCGCTGCGGGGCCAGTTCCGCTCATTCAACAATAAAAGCGGACAGGGCAGCCGCCTGGTGCTCTCGGTGCTGGCCCGGGAGCTGCTCCCCGATCCGGGAGAGCCCCGCAACCAGATCCTGCTCACCGGCACACTGTGCAAACCGCCCATTCTCCGCCGCACGCCCCTGGGCCGCAGCATCTGTGATCTGATGCTGGCCGTGCCCCGGCGCTATGGTCGGGCGGACTACTTACCGGTCATCGCCTGGGGCCAGCTGGCCCTGGCGGCCAGCCGCCGGGGTGTGGGTGACCGGCTGGAACTGGAGGGGCGAATCCAGAGCCGCCTATACCACAAGCTCACCGAGGAAGGCCCCCAGGAGCGCACCGCCTACGAAGTGTCAGTGATGCATCTGCTAGACGAAGCCCCCTTGGCGGAGGCGGAGAACCTGTAAGCTGCCGCCTTTCAGAAAATCGGCGTCTGCCTTGGGGCCGGCGCCGGTTCTATTTACTGCCGGCGGGCAGTCTCGTACTCGTCCCCCCGGTGATAGAAGGGGCAGCCCGCCGTGGCCCGGCGCAAAAAGCGCTCCATTTCATCTTCGTCCAGATCCATGTCGCAAAAGTAGCTGTCGCTCTCCTCATCATAATCAAAATATCTGCAATCGTCGCAGCTGTTCATACCTGCCATCATATGCCTCCTTCAGCGCCTGAGTTCGTAGATGCCGTCCACCGCCAGCCGGCGGCGAATGACCAGTGCCTCCACCGCCTCCCGCTGCTCCGCGGGCGCGGCCCAGCCCATGCCGCAGCCGGCCCGGATGCTCCCAGGCACGGGGATCAGCCGGCCGGGCACGCCCTCTTCCCGGCAGGCCTGCTCCATGGCCAGGGCGGCGGTGGTAGTAGCGAAGGTAACCAGTAGGCGGGGCGTCCGCTCTGTCATGGCGCTCCCTCCTCCGCCAGGCGGGCCACGGCGGCAGCCGCCACGTCCGTCTCTTCCTGGGTATTATACCACGACCAGGAAAAACGCACCAGCCCCCGCTCCGCGGTATGCAGCGCCTGATGGAGCCGGGGTGCGCAGTGGCCTCCGGGCCGGGTTACCACGCCGAAGTCCGTCCACAACGCGTCGGAAAGCTCCGAAGAGTCCCAGCCCGCCAGCTCCAATGAGAGGATAGGCGCCCGGTCATAGCGCCAGGGCCGGCCGTAGACCCGGACCCCCGGCAGATCCCGCACCGCCCGGTAAAACCGGCGCACCAGGGCCGTCTCCCAGGCATGGATCCGCTCCACCCCCGTCTGCTCCAGAAAATCCAGGGCGGCGGAGAGCCCGGCGATGCCGTGGCCGTTGAGAGTGCCCGCCTCCAGCCGGGTGGGATACGCCGCAGGCTGACGGGGCAGGAAGCTCTGCACCCCCGTGCCGCCGGAGAGCAGCGGGGCGATCTCCACCCCCGGGCGGACACACAGCCCGCCGGTGCCCTGGGGGCCCAGCAGGCCCTTGTGGCCAGTGAAGCACACCACATCGATGCCCATAGCCTCCATATCAATGGGCAGCGTGCCCGCGGACTGAGAGGCGTCCACCACCAAAGTAAGCCCGTGGGCCCGAGTGAAGCGGCCCAAGGCGGCAAGATCCAGGGCCTCCCCCGTCAGGTTGGAGGCGTGGGTGCACACCAGTCCCCGGGTGTTGGGCCGCACCAGCCCCTCCAGGGCGGCAAGATCTATCCGTCCGTCCGGCCCGGCGGGCAGGAACGAGAGCTCGCACCCCCAGTCCTCCAGGGCGTAGAGGGGGCGGAGTACGGAGTTGTGCTCCCAGTCGGTGGAGATCACATGGTCCCCTGGGCCGTAGAGGCCCCGGATGGCAATATTCAGCGCCATGGTGGAGTTCAACGTCATGCACACATGGTCCGGCCGGGGGCAGCCGAAGAGTCGGGCTAACTTTTCCCGGGCGGCGTACACCGTCCGCCCCGCGTCCAGGGCTGCTTCGGAGAGGTCCCTGCCGCAGTTGCCCAGACTGCCCAGGGCGGCGGTCACCGCCCTGGCCACTGCCGGGGGCTTGCGCAGCGTGGTAGCGGCGTTGTCCAGATAGATCACGGCTTGACGACCTTTCCCGCCCCGGCGAGCTTCTCGGCGATGGCATACATATTGGTGATGCTGCCCACCGCCAGCTGCTCGGAGAGACCGTAGTAATTCAAACAGGTGCCGCAGGTGAGGATCTCCACCCCCCGCTGCTCCAGGGCCCGCAGATCCTCCAGCGACTCCGAGCCTTCCACCGTCAGCCAGGCGCCGCCGTTATAAAAGAGCATGGTACGGGGCAGTTCGGGCAGCTGGCCCACGGCGTAGAGGAAGCCCTTCATCAGCGTGCGGCCCAGGGTCTCGTCCCCCCTTCCCATCTCCCGGCTGTCCACGGCAATGATAAAATTCCCCTGAGGCACGGCCGGGCAGGCAGCGGTCATCTTCTCTTGCGCCGGGACGTCCGCCGGCAGGG
>JAHHSB010000125.1 GCA_020025415.1 Oscillibacter sp.
CCCCTATACCCAGCAGCTGATCGCCGCCATCCCCACCCGACAGAGAAAGGAGCAACTGTGATGGAGGAAAATCTGGTCCTCTCCGTGCGCCATGTGACCAGCGGCTACCGGGAGCGGCGCGGTCTGTTCCGCCGGGGCGAGGTCACCCAGGTGCTCCGGGATGTGAGCTTTGACGTCCACCGCGGGGAGATCCTGGGCCTGGTGGGGGAGTCCGGCACGGGTAAATCCACCCTGGCCAAGACCATTTTGGGCATGGTCCACCCCGACCAGGGGGAGGTTATCCATTATACCAAGCGCCCCCAGATGATTTTTCAGGATCCGTACAGCTCGTTGAACCCGGCCTACACTGTGGGCTGGATCCTGGAAGAGCCGCTGCGGATCTACGGCAAATATGACGCTTCTGAGCGCAAGCGCCGGGTGCGGGAGATGCTGGAGCGGGTGGAACTGCCGGAGGAGTGCCTCCAGGCCAAGCCCGCGGAGCTCTCCGGCGGCCAGCGCCAGCGGGTGAGTATCGCCGCGGCACTGATCCAGCGGCCCCGTTTCCTCATCGCCGATGAGCCGGTCTCCGCCCTGGATGTGACCATCCAGGCCCAGATTCTCCATCTGCTGGGGGAGCTGCGTCGGGAGCTGGGCCTTTCCTATTTGTTCATTTCCCACGATCTGAACGTGGTCTATCAGCTCTGCGACCGGGTGCTGGTGATGCGCCATGGGGAGATTGTGGAGCGGGGCACGGCGGATGAGATCTTCGACCACCCCCAGCATCCCTATACCAAACAGCTGCTGGCGGCCGCCGAGTAAGGCCGCTTTCAAGGGAGGTAGCCTTTGAAAACCTGGTTTTTCCGGCATCAAAAACTGCATCTGTGGCTGGGGATCGACCTGGTGGTGCTGCTGGCCTTCTGGCTGCTCCAGACGGTTCAGCCGGTGGCGGACGCCCTGGCCGCCGGGGCGAAGACGGTGCGCCTGGCGCTGGCATCGGTGTGCTACCGGCTGCCCTTTTCCGTGATGGAGCTGCTGTGCGCCCTGCTGGCGCTGTTTGTGGTGGTTTATCTCATCTGGACCATCGTTGCCGTCATCCGCAGCAGATGCCGGTGGTCCCGGCTGTACGCCGGGGTCCTGGGGGCGCTGTGCGTGGGACTGACCATCTACCTGGGCTTTTGCTATCTCTGGGGCGTAAACTACTCCCAGCCCAGCTTCCAAGACCAGTCCGGCATCCGGGAAGCGGATGTAAGCGTGGAGGACTTGCAGGCGGTGACGGAGCTGTTTGCCGCCCGGCTGGGAGAGACGGCCCACCAAGTGGAGCGGGACGAAAACGGCCTGTTTTCCGTCTCCCGGGAGGGGATCCTGGAGCGAAGCGTCCGGGTCTATGACAACTTAGAGCAGCGCTTCCCCTTCCTTGCTTTCGATGACCCGGGGGTGAAGGCGGTACATTTTTCCCGGATCATGAGCCTGCTGGATTTTACCGGTATTTACTGCCCCTTTACCGGTGAGTCCAGCGTGAATGTGGATTCGCCGGCCTGTATGCTGCCTTCCACCGTGGCCCATGAGCTGGCCCATCAGCGGGGCTACCCCTCGGAGCAGGAGTGCAACTTCCTGGCGGTTCTGGCCTGCACCACCTCGGAGATGGAGGACTATGTCTACTCCGGCTGGCTGCTGGGCTATGTCTATCTGGCCAACGCCCTCTACCGGGCCGATTATGAAAGCTGGGAGCAGGTGACCGCCTCGCTGCCGGAAACGGTGCGGGCGGACCTGGCATACAAGAACGCCTACTGGGACCAGTTCCGGGACAGCGGCGTCACCAAGGCCTCAAACCTGGTTTACGACAGCTTTTTGAAAAGCTACGGCGTGGCGGAAGGCATGCAATCCTACGGCATGGTGGTGAATCTGCTGGTAGCCTACTATAAAGATGCGGCCTGATCGCCCCGGGGCTTTGCTTCCCAAAGAGAATCCAAAAAGAGCGCCCCTGCGTAAACTGCACCCCATTTGTTAGACAGTATGACATGCTGAAAAACAAATGGGGTGTTTTATTATATGCTAAAAGGAACAGCACGCAAATGTTACACACCAGGATTCAAGAAGCTGGCGGCAGAAACCATGCAGGAAGAAAAGCTGAGCGATTGCCAAACGGCAATGAGGCTTGGAATCCATTGCAAGCGGGTGCAGGACCGGAAACGAATCTATCTGGCAAAAGGCCCAAAAGGCTCTGCGATTGAGCGGCGGGGACGGGGCAGACCAAAGGAGCTGCCAAAAAGTGAGCCGCTCTATCTGCAAGAATTTGCGTCTGAGGAACACTTCAAATTGGAACTGATTGAATTGGATTATTACAACAGGCGAATCATGGCAAAGTGAAAGGGCCTGCTGCCTGCTTTGCGCAGACAGCAAGCCCGCTGGGCTGCTGAACTCATTTTGAATCCAACATCTTGCCTAACTTTTGGAAGGTCACTTCCCAAGGGATCCGGCTCTTTTATGTTCGTTTGTCACAGCTCTCGCCGGCCCTCCAGCGCCCGCATCAGCGTGGCGTCGTCGGCAAATTCCAGGTGCCCGCCCACGGGGATGCCGTAAGCCAGCCGGGTTACCCGCACGCCGAAGGGCTTCAACAGCCGGGCAATGTACATGGCGGTGGCCTCCCCCTCGGTGTCGGGGTTGGTGGCCATGATGACCTCCTGCACGCCGCCCTTAGCCACCCGGTCCACCAGGGATTTGATCTGCAGATCGTCGGGGCCCACATGGTTCATGGGGGAGATGACCCCGTGAAGCACGTGGTACTGGCCCTGAAACTCCCGGGCCCGCTCGATGGCCACCACGTCCCGGGGGTCAGCCACTACGCAGATCACGCTGGGGTCCCGCCGGGGCGAGGAGCAGATGGGGCACAGGCCCCCGGCCGTAAAGTTCTGACACACAGGGCAGCAGGTGACATTTTTTTTGGCGTCCACAATGGCGTCAGCAAAGGCCTGGGCCTCCGCCTCCGGCTGGGCCAGCACATAAAAGGCCAGGCGTTGAGCGGATTTGCGGCCGATGCCCGGCAGCCGGGCAAACTTCTCCACCAGATTTTCAAGGGGTGCGGGGAAATACTCCATGGTAACAAGACCTCCTGTGGGTTTAAACGAGGCTCAGCGCCCGCAGCGCAGCTGGGCGATCCGGGCGGGAATGTCCTCGGCCTTATAGACGGCGCTGCCCGCCACCAGCACATTGGCGCCCGCCTCAATGCATTGTCCGCAGGTATCCGGGGCCACGCCGCCGTCTACCTCCAGCTCGCAGCCGGGATTCTTCTCATCGATCCAGCTGCGGATGGCGGCAACCTTGGGCATCATGTCGGCCATGAAGCTCTGCCCGCCGAAGCCTGGCTCCACCGTCATCACCACCCCCAGCTCCACCTCCTCCAGGAAGGGGAGGACTGCCTCGGCCGGCGTGGCGGGCTTGAGGACCACGCCCGCCCGCTTGCCCTTGGCGTGGATCTTGGCGATGGCCTGATGGATGGCCTCTTCCGTATCAGCCTCCACATGAACAGTTACCAGGTCAGCACCGGCGTCGCAGAACTGCTCTACATAGCGCCCGGGCTGCACGATCATCAGATGGACGTCCAGGGGCAGGTCGGTGACCGGGCGGATGGACCGGACCACCGGAATGCCAATGGTGATATTGGGGACGAACATGCCGTCCATCACGTCTACATGGACGTAGTCTGCCGCTGCAATGCGGTGGATATCCCGTTCCAGATTGGCAAAATCCGCTGAGAGAATCGAAGGGGCGATTTTAACCATGGTCACGACCTCGTTTCTTTGTAAAACTCCCCGCTGGGTGCCGCGGAGGGCATCCGGGGCCGGGTAGCGGCAGGGGCAGGCGGGTCATAGACTGCAGTAAGCGGCTGAGCGTCCCGCAGCTTTCCAGAGC
Source organism: Oscillibacter sp. (assembly GCA_020025415.1). GTDB lineage: Bacteria > Bacillota > Clostridia > Oscillospirales > Oscillospiraceae > Oscillibacter. The sequence goes on from JAHHSB010000125.1 coordinate 3,889, forward strand.
CCGCGCAGTGCCAGCCCCGCGGAGGCGCCGCCGCTTTTTAGATAGGAAACCGGCGGGGCGGCAGCCCCACCGGCTCCGCCGCAGGGGCAAAAACGGCGATTCTTTCTTATACGATTGTAGCAAACTGCTGCCGGAAAAGCAACCACAACCCAGCTGCACCCCGGCGGAAGCGCCCTGATGCGGCGAAGGCCCCCGCGCGCTGTGCGCGG
>JAHHSB010000126.1 GCA_020025415.1 Oscillibacter sp.
GCCCAGGCGGACCCGCTACGGGAGGCCACAGAGAAATACAAAGCCAAGAAATCGGGTACTGGAGGAAAGCAAGATGTCTGAAAAGAAAGAACTGACCCCGCAGGAGCTGGAAGCACAGGCTGACGCTCTGCTGGCTGCAGCGGAAGAGAATGAAAAATCCGCCGCCCCCATAAAAAAGGCCCCGGCCAAGAAGAAAGCTTCCAAGGCCGAGAGCATTCCCACCGGGGAATCCGCCCAGGATAGGCAGTCCAAGCAGACTTATCCCCCTCTGGACGAAAAGACCATTGCTTCCCTGCCGGCCTCCGGACTGATCGCCAACAGCGAAAAGCTGCGGAATCTGCTGGCCAAGGGCAAGAAGAAGGGCAAGCTGGATTCCTCGGAGCTGATGGACACTCTGGATGATCTGAACCTGGAAAGCGAGCAGATGGATCAGGTCTATGACTCTCTGGAGGCGCTGAGCATCGACATCAGCACCGATGAGGATCTGCTGCCGGATCTGCCCGATGAAGAGCCCGCCGCCGAGGAGATCGCCGAGGTGGAGGAAGAGACGCTGGTGGACCCCAACTCCCTGGTAAACAACTTCTCCCTTGATGACCCGGTGCGGATGTACCTCAAGGAGATCGGCAAGGTGTCCCTGCTCAGCCCCGACGAGGAAGTGGACGTGGCCCAGAAAATGTCCCTGGGCTATGAGGCCCAGGCTAAACTCTGCGAGATGGAGCGTCAGCGCGCTGCAGGCGAGGATCCGGGCTTGAGCGCCGAGGACATCGCCCAGCTTAAGCGCCAGTCCGCCGTGGGCGAGACCGCCAAGCAGAAGCTGGCGGAGGCCAACCTCCGTCTGGTGGTATCCATCGCCAAGCGCTATGTGGGCCGGGGCATGCTTTTCCTGGACCTGATCCAGGAGGGCAACCTGGGTCTGATCAAGGCCGTGGAAAAATTCGATTATACCAAGGGCTATAAATTCTCCACCTACGCCACTTGGTGGATCCGGCAGGCCATCACCCGGGCCATCGCCGACCAGGCCCGCACCATCCGGATTCCCGTGCATATGGTGGAGACCATCAACAAGGTCATCCGGGTCTCCCGCCAGCTCCTGCAGGAGCTGGGGCATGATCCTTCCCCCGCGGAGATTTCCGCCGAGATGGGCATGCCCGTGGAAAAGGTGCGGGAGATCCTGAAGATCGCCCAGGAGCCGGTCTCTCTGGAGACCCCCATCGGCGAGGAGGAGGATTCCCACCTGGGTGACTTCATTCCCGACGAGGGCGCTTCCGAGCCCAGCGAGGCCGCTTCCTTCACGCTTCTCAAAGAGCAGCTGATGGACGTGCTCTCCACCCTGACGCCCCGGGAAGAAAAAGTGCTCAAGCTCCGCTTCGGCATTGAAGACGGCCGCACCCGCACCCTGGAGGAAGTGGGCAAGGAATTCAACGTCACCCGGGAGCGAATCCGTCAGATCGAGGCCAAGGCCCTCCGAAAACTGCGCCATCCTTCCCGTTCCAAGAAACTGAAGGACTTTCTGAACTAAAACGTCCCCCAAAACTAGCAAGGCCGCCCCATCCACGGGCGGCCTTGTTTTTCTATTCAGCTCAGGTAGCTCAGCAGACGACCGCTCTCCAGCGCAGCCAGGGCCCGGACGCCGTCAAAGTCCACATAGGGGTTGTAGACCGCCTCCAGAGCGTCATGCTCCCAGCCGGCCTCCTGGAGAGCCTCCACCCCCTCCTTGCGCAGCAGCCCCGCCATCCGGGTCTCAAAGCGCAGCCGGGCCCGATTCTCCACCTTGGCCATGGCGTCCAGCCGGATCCGCCGCCAGGGCTTTCCCGGATACTCCATGCCCGGCTTCTCGGTGACAAAGGCCAGCCCCAGTTCCGGAATGAGCAGATGCTCCAGGCAGCTGGGATTCTCCGGATTCAGGCAGGCGATGGTGTCCAGCCCCCGCTCCTCTGCCGCCTGGTGCAGCCGCTCCAGCAGCGCTCCGCCCTGCTCCCAGCTGTCCGCCAAGACATACACCCGGGAACAAAGGGTCTGCACACTGTCAAAGCGCCACACCCAGCCCTTGCGGGTGATGCTGCCCAGGAAGCGGCGCTCCGTATGGCCCCGCCGGCCTCCCTTGGGCAGCCCCCGGAATTCCCGGCTGATGATGCCCTCGATCCGGCGCTTCGCCGACCGGAGCTCCATGGGGCGCTCCACCGCGGTGCCGGCATCCAGCTCCACCTGCCGCGCCGCCTGCAGACAGTGATAGGCCCGGGCATAGGCCGCTTTATAGGCCAGGGTATGCTCTACCACCGCCTCCCGGGAGGCCTTGGCCGCCGCCACATCATAAAATCGACCCAGGTCCACATACCGGTCCACCGCCGCCGGGTACCGGGGCTCCAGCACGTGGGGACTGGTGCCATCCGCCACGGCGCAGCGCAGCTCCGGAATCCAGACGCCGTCCAGAGAGTCCGGATCCCCGGAACACCATAAGTACTCCACAGAGAGCCCCGCATCCTCCATGGCCTTTCCGATCTGCTTCATAAAGGTGGACTTTCCCACGCCGGGGCCGCCTTTGAGGATCATCAAATCCCGCAGATCATCCCGCTCCGTCAGCTGCTGGGTAAACAGATTCTGGAAGCCAGCCCCGCTGTTGGCGCCCAGGAAGAAATGAGTCGTATACGCCATAGCTTTGTTCCTCCAAGCAATTTGATTTCATGCTCAGACTATGCCAAAGCGCCTCCGTTTGACATCCCAACGCCCCCTTTAGCTCGTCCTTTACCTCCCTGCCGCCAAAATGCCTGGGGCGGTCCCGCCCTCGACAAGCCGCTGGGAGTCTGGTATACTGCTGAAAGCAAGAAGAAAGGAGGCGCGCTTATGGATCGGGATTTTCTGCCCATCTCCCGGGCTGATATGGAACGGCGGAGCTGGGACCAGTGCGACTTCGTCTATGTCATCGGTGACGCCTATGTGGATCATTCTACCTTCGGTCACGCCATCATCTCCCGGGTGCTGGAGGCGGCGGGCTACCGGGTGGGCATCATCTCTCAGCCGGACTGGAAGCGGCCGGAGAGCATCCGGATCCTGGGAGAGCCCCGTCTGGCCTTTTTGGTCATGGGCGGCAACATGGATTCCATGGTGAATCACTACTCCGTGTCCAAAAAGCGCCGCAAGTTTGATGCCTTTACACCCGGCGGCATCATGGGGAAACGTCCCGATCATGCCACCACGGTCTACTGCAATCTCATTCGCCGCAGCTTTCCTCACAAGCCCATCATTGTGGGCGGGATCGAGGCCAGTCTCCGCCGCCTGGCCCACTACGACTACTGGTCCGACAGCATGAAGCGCTCGCTGCTGCTGGACGCCCAGGCGGATCTGCTGCTCTACGGCATGGGAGAGCGCAGCATCGTGGAGGTGGCCGACGCCTTGGACAGCGGCCTTTCCGTCTCGGACATCACGTTTATCCGGGGCTCCGTCTACAAGGCCCAGACGCTGGAGTCCGTATACGGCGCCATCACCCTCCCCTCCTGGGAGGCACTGTGCGCCGACAAGGCCACCTATGCCCGGAGCTTTTATACCCAGTACTGCAATACCGATCCCTTTTCCGCCAAGCCCTTAGTGGAGCCCTATGTGGCCGAGGGCTGCTTTGTGGTGCAAAATCCCTCCCAGGAGCCGTTGACCACCGAGGAGATGGACCGGGTCTATGCCCTGCCCTATATGCGCACCTACCACCCCTCCTACGAAAAAGACGGGGGCGTCCCGGCCATCGAGGAGGTGAAATTCAGCCTGACCTCCAACCGGGGCTGCTTCGGCGGGTGCAGCTTCTGCGCCCTCACCTTCCATCAGGGGCGCATCGTCCAGACCCGCAGCCACGACGCCATCGTGGAAGAGGCCAAGCTGCTGATCCAGGACCCGGATTTCAAGGGGTATATCCACGACGTAGGCGGTCCCACCGCCAATTTCCGCCACCCCAGCTGCCAAAAGCAGCTTACCCGCGGGGTATGTCCCACCCGACAGTGCCTCTTCCCCACACCCTGCAAAAACCTGTATGTGGA
>JAHHSB010000127.1 GCA_020025415.1 Oscillibacter sp.
ATATAATATTGCATGAACAGGGAAAAAGAACCGCAGGCGGAATCCCCGGGCTTGGCGCAGATCCGCTGGGCCACCTCCCGCTGGATCAGCACCGTGATGGAAGAGAAGGCGGGGGTTTCCACCAGCCGGGTCAGCACCGGCGTGGTGATGTTGTAGGGCAGGTTGGCACAGACAATGGGCTGTAGGCCCTGAAACTTCTCGGCGATCAGGGCGTTCAGATCCAGCTTCATCACATCGGCGGAGACTATCTCCACATTGTCATACCCCGCCAGGGTTTCGGCCAATACCGGCAGCAGCGAGCGGTCCAGCTCCACGGCCACCACCTTGCCCGCCCGACGGGCCAGCTCCGTGGTCAGCGGGCCGATGCCCGGGCCAATCTCCAGCACGGCGCAGTGCTCATCGGCACCGGAGGCCTCCGCAATGGCCCGGGGGACGCCGGGATCGATGAGGAAGTTCTGCCCCATGGATTTGGAGAAATAGAAGCCGTGCCGCTCCAGCAGGGGGCGTATGGTGGAATAGTCACAAAGATTCATGGCTGATGCCGCCTTTCCGATTGAAGTGAGGCCCGCCGGTGTTGGGGAGCCGGCGGGGATTGGCTTCAGTATAGCAGATTTTCCGCCCTTTGCATTGCTTTTTCCGCAAAAATGTGGTTTCCTGAACATAAATGGACTTGCCCATCCGGGGGAGAGAGGAGCCAAAGCGATGATTACCACGATTTTTCTGGACCTGGACGATACGCTGCTGGACTTTCAGAAGGCGGAGGCCACCGCCCTGAGCCGGGCCTTCCATCAGGAGGGGATCGACCCCGCCCCGGCGGTGCTGGAACGTTATCACGAGATCAACGCCCGCCAGTGGGAGCTGCTGGAGGAGGGGACCATCACCCGGGAACAGGTACTGACTGGGCGCTTTACCCTGCTGTTTGCCGAGCTGGGCGTGACGGCGGATCCTAAGCAGGTCTGCGACCTGTATGAGGGGTACTTGGCCCAGGGGCACTGGTTTATCCCCGGGGCGGAGGCACTGCTGGAGGCGCTGGCGCCCCGATATACCCTGTGCCTGGCATCCAACGGCGCCTCTGCGGTGCAGCACAGCCGCCTGGCCAGCGCTGGGATTGCCCGGTATTTCCACCGGATCTTTCTGTCCGAGGAGGTGGGGGCGGACAAGCCCTCGCCGGCGTTTTTTGACCGCTGCTTTGCCCAGCTTCCCGGCGTTTCCCGGGAAAAGACCCTGATCGTGGGGGACAGCCTGTCCTCCGATATCCGGGGCGGGCGGAACGCGGGCATCCGCAGCTGCTGGTTTAATCCCAAAGGCAAGCCGCCCCGGCCTGACATCCGCCCCGATTGGGAGATCCGGGCTCTGGAAGAGCTGCCGGCACTGCTGAAAACCCTGTAAAGCAGATCTATAGCTGCGAAGCGAGAAAAAACTGCCGAATGGACCGAAGAAAAGCGGCCGTTAGGCGAAATCGGCTCCCCGCCTGAGACAGCGGCGAGAGAACAAGGAAAAGCGCCGGCAGACGAAGTTCGTCTGCCGGCGCCGCATTTGGTTTTTCAGAGGGGAGGAGGATCAGTCCTCCAGCAGGTAGACGGTGCAGCCCCGTCTGCCGAAGTTGATGCACTGTTCATAAGTGTCGTAGTACAGGTCGATGACGTTGCCCCGCACACCGGTGTCTTCCGCCACGGCCATGCCGTAAATGACGCTGCCGTCATTGGATACGATATACATCCGGGTGCCCAGGGGAATGACCCGCTTATCCACGGCCACGGTGCCCACCCGCACGGTGGTGCCTGTGGCGGTGCAATAGTCCGCTCCGCCGTAACCGGCGGTATAGGCGGTGGCGGTCATGCTCTTGGCGGCAGAGAACCTCATGGTGGCGCCGGAAGCAAAGGTCAGCACGCCGCTGCCGTTGTCATTTTTGCTCACCTGGGAGATCCGGTCGCCGGAAGAGACGGAAGACACGCCCGTGCCGCAGGTGATGATCTCATCCACGGCGGTGCTTTCCAGCTCCTCCACGAATTGACGGGAGAGAAGCGCCCCCTCAGACCAGACCACCTCATACACGGCGGTGCGGGTCCCGTTGACGCCTTCCTGGGTCACCATCTCCTGCCCCTTGGGCAGATCGGCGCTGTATACCCGCTGGGTCTCATATTCCACCGGCTCTTCCACGGTGTCATAGTAGGTCAGCTCCGAGGCGATGGTCAGCTCCGCGCCGCTGCCGGACAGATCCACAGCAATCATCTCCAGGGGGCTGATATCCAGGTGCAGACGGTTGAGCAGGTCGGAAACGGTTTCCTCCCGGGCCTTGGCCGAGACCACTGCCCCGTTGTGGTGAATGGTCACAGTCTGCCCGCTGCTCAGGGTCAGTTCACTGTCCCCGCCGCGGGAGCCCAGCGTGATCAGCTGGGAGGAGAAATCTTTGGCTTCGGCAGTATCTGCCGCGCTGTCCAGAATAATGGCGGACTCCGAGGTACCCGTCAGGATATACAGAGCATCTGCTGGGTCGGCGATGGCCAGACCCACGCACAGCGCCAGTGCCATCAGCAGCATGATTGCCTGCTGCCCCTTGGACCAAATGCGTTGCATGCAAAGCTTCACGATGATATACCTCCTTGCGGTTTTCCAATCCAGTCTTTCCCAAAAATAGGAAAACTATACCCTCTTATGATCGGGAGTTGAAAAAGTTGTTACTTTTGTTACCAATCGGAAAACTGGGCTTAGCATACCACCCTTTCCCACATTTGTCAAGTTTTCAGGGGGTTTACGGTGTTATGTCCCCCACTTTTAGACAAAAACAGATCCAATAAATCCCATAAAAAGGAAGCTTCAAGCGCGATCAGTAACAAAGCGGTGACAAGATAAAAAGGCGGTCCGGCCGCTCCCCGGCAATGGGGGAGAGACCGGACCGCCCATGGGGCGGGGCAGGGAGAATCAAGGGGTGGCGCGGCTGTTTTTATATATAAGGTATCCTTCCAGGATCAGCGAAGCGGCCACCGCGTCCACAGTCTTTTTCCGCTTCCGGGCGTTCTGCCCGTTTTGTATCAGGATCTGGTGGGCGTCCACGGTGGTGCGCCGCTCGTCCCACAGGACCACCGGCAGACCGGCGGCCTCCTGCAGCAGCGCGGCCATGGCCTCCGCCTTTTCCGCCCGGGGCCCCAGGGTGCCATCCATATTTTTGGGATAGCCCAGCACCAGTTCCTCCACCCCGTATTCCCGGATCAGGGCGCAGATTTGTTCCACCACCTGCTCCTGTCGCCGGGAGTGGATGGTGGTGGACACACCGGTAAGCAGACCCGTGGGATCGGAGATGGCAATGCCAGTGTGGGCATCGCCGTAATCAATGGCCATAATACGCATGAGGAGATCGTCCTTTCTCAGCCCGGGGAGAAATTTTCCTCCACGGGGTAATCGTTGGTATCGGTAAAATGCCACCACTCGCCGCTGTATGGGCGGAAGCCGCAGTCGCGCATCACATCCTCCAGCAGCTGGGCGTTGGCGGCAGCGGAGGCGGATACGTCGCTGTAATCCCGGTCTGCCAGGGCGGAGAAGTCGTCAAAGCCGCTGGGCATCTCCACCGCCTCGCCGTCCAGCTTTGTCAGCGTCACGTCCACGGTGTTGCCCTGGCTGTGGGAGGAGTAGCCCTTTTCAGGATTGGCCACATACACCGGGTCAGGACAGACCTCCCACAGCCGGAACTGGGCCTCCGTGGGGCGGAAGGCGTCCCAAATCAGCAGGGAGCAGCCGGCGGCCTCCAGCGACGCCTGGGCCCGGGCCAGCTTCTCCGCCGTGCCCCGGCGCAGGTACGCATCGGTGAAATCGTAGATGACCTGGCCGGTGAAGTTGTCTTCCGTGGCGTAACGCAGCTCCACCTGGACCCGGGGCAGCACCTCGGCCAGGGATACGAAATCTTCCGGGGATTCCGGGGCGGCCGGTTCTTCCGGCGTCTCCGGCTCCGGGGACTGCCGGGAAGCCGCAGCGGAGGCTGCCGGGGGCTCATCCG
>JAHHSB010000128.1 GCA_020025415.1 Oscillibacter sp.
GAGAATACGCCGTGACCACCCGGCTGGAAGATGAGCTGCAGGAGCTCTTTGAATCCAGCAACGTTACCCTGACCGCCCGCCTGCCGGGCGAAGATCCCCCGCCCAGCCTGTCCGTCTCCCGGGACACGGAGCAGGAACAGGCCATGGCCACCGCCCTGCTGGGGCAAACGCCCACCCTTTATGACGACGGAGGCGGCGTCACCCGGTATGAGACTGACCAGGGACAAGCCGTCTTCTACTCCAGCGGAAGCTTTTCCATCACGGGGCAGCTCTCCTCCGCCGGCGGAGCGGAGGCCGTCTGTCGGGAGTTCTGCAAGCAGTACGGGTATGATGATTTGACTTTGAGCCTGGGCAAAAACGGTTCCGGCTCCGCCCGGGCCACCCTTTACCACGGGGGCCTGCCTGTGGCCAACGCCTCCGTCTCGTTTCTCTTTCTCCGGGATGAACTGATCTCCGTCAGCGGGGTCTTCGTCCCCACCGGCACCACCGGCGGCACTGCCGACTCTGACGAAACGTTCCTGTCCGCCGCCACCGCCCTGACCCGCTTCTTGGCGGCCCGGCGGGAAAGCGGCGCCGTGGTCTCCGCCGTGTCGGACATCTCTTTGTGCTATCAGTTCAGCGGATATTCCTCCGCCATGGCCCTGGTGCCTGCCTGGTGCATCACCACGGACACCGTCAATTATTATGCAAACTGCTCCACCGGTGCTGTGACTCATGACTAAGGAAGCGGCCGGTCTGTGTAAAAAACGCGAAAAAATTTATTCACATTCCCGGTTTACATTTTATGGAGGGCTGTGCTATACTTTCTATGCTCTTGATAGTGTGGAGTGGTATGAACTGCTCCCTGCAAGGGAAAGCTTTTGGTGCTGAACTCCTTGTGTCAAGCTTTGTACTTTAAGAAGAAACGTGCCTTTTGAGAGAGGGTTTCATTTTGACGAAATATGTGATTGAGGGCGGAAAGCCCTTGTTTGGAGAGGTCACCATCAGCGGCGCCAAGAACGCCGCCGTGGCCATCATCCCCGCGGCGCTGCTGGTCAACGGCACCTGCCGCATTGAGAATATCCCCAAGATTTCCGACGTCCACCTGATCCTGAAGATCCTGGACGAGCTGGGCGCAGAAATCCGCTCCATCAATCCCCACACGGTGGAGATCACCGCCACCCATATCCGCTCCACCCGCACCTCCCATGAGCTGGCACAGCGGATTCGGGCATCCTACTACCTGGTAGGCGCGCTGCTGGGCCGCTTTGGCCGGGCGGAGGTGTCCATGCCCGGCGGGTGCAACTTCGGCGTGCGGCCCATCGACCAGCACATTAAGGGCTTTACCGCCATGGGCGCCAAGGTGTCCGTGGAAAACGGGTTTATCCATGCCCAGGTGGATGGCGGCCGCCTTCACGGGGCCAACATCTATCTGGATGTGGTCAGCGTGGGCGCCACCATGAATATCATGATGGCCGCTGCCCTGGCAGAGGGGACCACCGTCATTGAAAACGCGGCTAAGGAGCCTCACATCGTGGACCTGGCCAACTTTCTCAACTCCATGGGCGCCAACATCCGGGGCGCCGGCACGGATACTATTAAGATCCATGGCGTGGAGCAGCTTTCCGGCGGCAGCTACGCCATCATTCCCGACCAGATCGAGGCGGGCACCTATATGGCCGCCGTGGCCGCCACAGGCGGTCAGGTCCTGGTGAAAAACATCATTCCCAAGCACATGGACTGCATCACCGCCAAGCTGGTGGAGATGGGCGTGGAAGTGGAAGAGAACGAGGATACCCTGCTCATCCGCCGCACCGGCCCGCTCCAGAAGGCCAATGTCAAGACCATGCCCTATCCCGGCTTCCCCACGGATATGCAGCCCCAGATCACGGCGGTGCTGTCCCTGGCCCAGGGCACTTCCCTGGTGACGGAGAGCGTTTGGAACAACCGCTACCGCTATGTTGATGAGCTCAAGCGGCTGGGCGCCTCTATCCAGGTGGATGAGAAGACCGCTGTCATCGAAGGGGTGGACCATCTCACCGGCGCCCCCATCCAGGCCTGCGACCTGCGGGCGGGCGCGGCTCTGGTCATCGCCGCCCTGGCGGCCCACGGCCGCTCCGAGATCAGCTGCGTGCAGTATATCGAGCGGGGCTATGAGGACATTGCGCCCAAGCTCCAGGCCCTGGGGGCCAACATCCGCTCGGTGGAGGAGGCCAGCGAGTCCGACCAGCCGGAGGCGAATATTGGCTGATTCCGCCGCCCCCGCCGCATTCCAAGATTGTCTGCGTCCGTGGTGGCGGCAGGGCCCCTTTGGGGCCTGCCCCCCCGCGGGCGTCTTTTTTACTCTGTCATGCGAGGTCAGTTCCATTGATTACTCTACATACTCTCTCCAGCGGCTCATCCGGCAATGCCTTGGTTCTGTCCCGGGACGGCTTTCACGTCCTGGTGGACGCAGGCATCTCCTGCCGGCGGATCTGCGCCGGGCTTCAGGTTTTGGGCCTGTCCCCGGGAGAGCTGAACGCTATTTTGATCACCCACACCCACACCGACCACATCGGCGGCCTGCAGACCCTGCTCAAGCGCTGCGCCGCCCCGGTCTATGCCAGTCCCGAGGCGGCCATGGAGCTCTCCGCCCGGGTGCGCGGCGCCGCGGAACGGCTGCGGCTGTGCCCGCCGGGGGAAGCTCTCCCCCTGGGCCCCTGGACCCTGAGCAGCTTCCCCACCTCCCACGATGCCCCCGGAGCCTGCGGCTACCGGCTGGACAGCGTGGGCATCCTTACCGACACCGGCTATGTCACCCCCCAGGCGGAGCAGGCGCTGCCGGGTGTGGAGCTGCTGGTGCTGGAGGCCAACCACGACCCGGACCGGCTGTGGGGCGGCCCCTACCCCTACGCCCTGAAGCAGCGGGTGGCGGGGCCGGAGGGGCACCTTTCCAACCAGGCAGCCGCGGCCTTCGCCGTCACCGCTGCCCAAGCCGGCACCCGGGAGATCATTCTGGCCCACCTAAGTCAGGAGAACAACACCCCCGCCGCGGCCTTGTCCGCGGTGACGGAGGCACTGGAGGCGGCGGGGCTTTCCCCCCGGGTCACCGTGGCGCCCCGGGAGGGGGTCAGTGAAGGTTACCATGTGATGGAGGCAGCCTTATGCAAAGAGTGAGCCTGCTGTGCGTGGGGAAGCTGAAAGAGCGCTTTTTCGCCCAGGCAGTAGATGAGTACGCCAAGCGGCTGCAGCGCTTCTGCCGGCTGGAGATCTGCGAGCTGCCGGAGACCCGGCTGCCCGACCATCCCTCCCCCGCCCAGATCGACGCCGCCCTGGGCCGGGAAGCGGAGCTCATTCGCTCCAAGCTGCCCCCCGCCGCCTGCGTGGTGGCCTTGTGCGTGGAGGGACAGCTGTGCTCCAGCGAGGCCCTGGCCCAAAAGATCGCCGGCTGGGCCACCGCCGGAGACAGCCAGCTGGTCTTTGTCATCGGCGGATCCTTCGGCCTGCACTCCGACATCAAGGCCCTGGCCCGGCTGCGGCTTTCCATCTCCCCCATGACCTTTCCCCATCACCTGGCCCGGGTGATGGTTTTGGAGCAAATCTATCGGGCCTATCAAATCAACGCCGGCAGCCCCTATCACAAGTGACCGGCGAAAAGGAGCGATTGCCATGGCACAAACCCTTTTCCCCTGGGGAAGACAGTCCCGCAGTCTTCCCGCCGACTGGCCCCAGAACGCCGCCGGTGAGCCGGAGGCACCCGCCCTCGTGTCCCAGGCCCCGGAGGGTACCCTGGCCAGCATGCCCGCCAGCCTGCTTACTGCCTACGGGATCCCCGTCTTCATCCGGGATCAGGGGGACGGCACCCTGGCCCGGGTGGTGCTGGGCGGCTCGGCCTATGCCTCGGAGCTGTATGTCCCCGTCTCCCGGAAGGAGGAGGCCATGGAACTTCTGGCAGCCCAGCCCAAGCCCAACGACGAGGAGGCCTGACCCTTTCCCCGCCCCTGCAA
>JAHHSB010000129.1 GCA_020025415.1 Oscillibacter sp.
CGGCCACAGCGTCATAAATGTAGGCAGGGATGCCGATGGGGTTGGCGATGGCATAGGCAATCAGGCCGCCCAGGTTGGAGGCATGCTCCTGCACGGGAGCATAACGCAGCTGCCAGACCATGTCCTCATTCACCTCATAGGCGCCAGCCTTCACGGGAGGCAGCACGCCGCCGCGGCCCACCACGCAAGCGAAGTCCTCGGCCTTGCAGCCCTTCTCTGCCAGTACCTTCAGCACCAGCTCCTTGCGGAACTCATACTGATCGCCCACAGAGGCAAATTGCTTGAGCTCTTCCGTAGAGTGGGAAATGCTCTCCAGGAAGACCTGCTGCTCCCCTTCATAAACCGCGATCTTGGTAGAGGTAGAGCCGGGGTTGAGTACCAGTACTTTTTCCATCTGTATTTTCTCCTTACATGTTAATAAATGAAATTCGTATGTATATGGCCGTTCCTCCGAAGCGGAGGCCCGGTTTTTAAAAAAATGTTCCGGAACGCCCGGGCTGCCAATGTCAGGTTTCCTCTTGGATCTCCGCTTGTTTTAAAGAAACCCCGTCTTTGTCCTTCCAGGCCGTCTGACCGTTGATGCTGCTTCCAGTCACCACAGCCGCCGCCAAAGAAGGGCTGGAAAAGGGCCAATCCTGAGTAAAGCAGAACTCCGGATCAATGACCCCCTTATCCATCAGCAGCCGGCGCTTCTTCAACGCCGCTTCAGGGATAGAGGGCACCGTATTCTTTGCAGCAATGGTGCCTTTCATAACAGAGAAGCCTTCAGGGCCGGGCTTGCCCATCGCATTGGCACCGGAGCGTTTCAAGTAGAACAAAGACTCTTCTCCCTGCCCCCGGCTGTGGCCGCCGGTGGGCTCCAGCACTTTATGTCCCAGCACGCTGAGAATCAGGCGCATATTGTCGAGAAACGCATCCATCTCCGCCCGATCCATCTCCGAGATGGGGGCCGCCGTGGGGACCACGGCATTCAAAAGCTCATAGCGCTTGCTTTCCTTGGCCAGCAGGTACAGTAGACCTGCTGCTCTTCCGTACGGTCGTCGACACCGAAGAGGAAGTACACCCCGGTATTGTTCAGATCCTCCCGATCCTCACAAAGGTTGACATAGGTGCGGGGGATCTTATACGCTTTCCCCGTCCAGTTGGACAATTCACTGACCCAGCGGCCGTCAGCCACGCCGTCAATCAGAAACTGCCGAATGGTTTTTCCGCGCATCCCCTTATCCCCTCCTGACCATTCCCAGGGAAAAATATCTTCGTTCTTCCCGCGAGAATTGGAATATGGTTTTATTTTACACCTGTCAGCCCCCTGGGAGCAAGCACTGCTTTTCCCCGCCAAAAGGCCGTTAAAGGTATTATATCATAGCTCTGGGGCTTAGGACAGTATAAAATCCCCGGCAGAGCAAACGGGCCGCGATGAGGACCGGCGTACACTCAAAGCTGATCTTGGTCTTGGGCAAAGGCGTGCGGAGGACCTTGCAGACAGCCAGCGTGATATATCGTCTGACAATATATTGGCTCTTCATCTCCCTCAATCCCCCCTGGACACGCCGTCCGTCTTGTGCTGTGCGGCATCCCTTGCAAAACCGCACGAAGGGATTTACACCACCTTTAGAACTTGACTCTGCCAGACTGTTCCCGGATATCATACAATAAGTTGCGCAAAAAGTACAATAAGTTGTGTAAAAAAGAGACATGGTTTGCAGATCTCTGGTAGAATGAAGCTGCGACACACCATTCTGAAAAAAGATAGCAAACCATGTCCGAAAAATTGTACAGCTACATGAAGAAGCAATCAAGCGGCAGCTGAAAGAACCTGCTCGCGGCAAAATCGAGGAAACTCTGAACGAGATGCCGGAAGCGCCGGCAGAGAAACTGACGCAGCCTGCCCGATACGAGCGCAGTGCGGCCCGTCAAGATTACCGCAGCGGCCACTATGACCGCAATCTCACCACAGCCGTCAGCGCTACCCCGCTGGAGAGCAGCATCAGCTGCCCCAGCGGAGTGGCACATACGCTCAGATACTACATCTTCAGCCTTCCGCCCCGCTCTCCGCGGGGAGCTGCTGCACCGAATTCTCTGCGTTCTCCTCCTCGGACAGATGGAGCTCTTCATCGGAGCCATCCTCCCGGTGGATCTGGCTGCCGGTGAGGATGCTGCCCTCCTCACCAGCATTGTAGGTGATGCGCACCCGGTCGCCCACGTTGAGAATCACCGCCAGGGGACTGTCCGCCGCACTGACGGCGTAGAAGGTTTCACTGCTCTCCAGGCGGAAGAAGTAGTAGGAGTTGCCGTCCATCACCGCCGAGCGGATCTCGGCGATGGCACCGCTCACCTCCTCCTGATCGCTGGGGGTCACTTCCGTTTCCCCGTCGTCGATCAGGCCGTTGTCCGCCAGGGCTTGGCGGTAGCTGGTCTCGCAGGCGGCCACGGTGCCGCCGGTGGAGACGATGGAGTACTGCTGCACGTTGACCATGGCGTACATCTTCACCAGCCCGTCCTCACCCTTGAGGGACATGAAGTAGGTGGGCTGGTCGGCGATGTTCAAAAGCAGCGGGAACGTGGCGGTGTAGCGCATCTGCTGGACCTGGCTCTGGGCGCTGGCCTGAGCGGAGCCCTCTGTTGCGCCGGCGCAGGAGTAGAAGCGAGTCTCCTTGGTCCGCTGGTTGGACAGCAAAAAGCCGATGTTGGACTGGTCGGAGGTGACGGAGGTAACACCGGTGTACATATATACATCGTCGCCGATGGCGATATAGTTATACCCGTCGGTGGTCACCTTTACATCCTTCTGGCCGAAGATGGAGTTCAAAAAGCCATTTTGATACATGCCGTAG
Source organism: Oscillibacter sp. (assembly GCA_020025415.1). Classification (GTDB taxonomy): domain Bacteria; phylum Bacillota; class Clostridia; order Oscillospirales; family Oscillospiraceae; genus Oscillibacter. The sequence goes on from JAHHSB010000129.1 coordinate 2,835, forward strand.
TAGTCGTACTGCTGCATGATCAGATTCGCCACATACAGCTGATCCACCCAGGAGGGCACTTCCTCGTAGTACTGGCTCTCCCCGGTGACGGCGTTGACCAGCACCGCGCCGTTGATGTCCGTGCCGCCGAAAAGGCCGATAGTCTTGACCATCCGGGGGCAGACCCAGTAGGGCTCGCCGGCCTCGTTGATCTCAAAGACCGGGTCGGCAAACAGATAAGTGGGATAGGAGAAGCGCAGGTGCCGCTGCAAATTGCGGCCGAAGTGCTCAGCGGGGGTGTACTTCATCCCCTCCTCCAGGCGCACCACTTCCACATCCTGGGTCACCATGTCCACGATCAGATAGGCGGGCAGGCCCTGGTCTCGGTTGGTAAACCACTTGATGAGGTCCGCATATTCCAGCGAGGCCACCCGTACCGGCCGGCCCTGATAGTTGATCTGGGTAAAGTCCTCCCGGATCTCAAACTGGGAGACCATGTCCGCCAGTTCGCCCAGCTTCCGGGTGGCCAGGCGCTGGGCCGAGTCCTTATCCACCATGGGGATCTGGTCGTAGGAAATCTCCTCCACCTCGGCAGTAAAGTCGCCGGTCTCGGGGGTGAGCAGCTGGGCATAGCTCCCCGCCCGGATCACCACCCAGGACGAGAGGGCGCCCACAACCACCACCGCCGCCAGCAGCCCAATGGCCAGCACGGGCAGGCGGCACTGCTTTTTCAAAAAGCCGAAGTAGCCGCCCACGCCGCCGCCCTGGAATCCGGCGGTGAACACCGCGCTCAAACAGTACACGCCGCAGCATAAAAATACGAACACATAAAAGTCAGGATTCTGGAAATTCAGCGCCGGCAGCTCCGCATAGAAATAGGCCGCCGCAAATACCAGTGTCACCAGCAGGTTGATCAGCGTCCGGGCAAAGGGACTGCCGATCGCCTTGCGGGGCTTGCGGGGCTTTTTCTCCCGGGGCTGCTGAAAGGGGTTGGGCTCTCCCTGAAAGCCGCCCTGGAAACCGCCGTTTTGAAAGTTTCCGAACTGGAATTGAAATGCCATAGGGCCACTCCTCTTCTCCCCGTTCTTCGCGGGGCCGCGGTCCTGGGGACCGGGGTATTGAATCCGAT
>JAHHSB010000013.1 GCA_020025415.1 Oscillibacter sp.
TTGCCGCTTTAGGTAGCTACTCTGTGGCAGAAGAAATTGCCAACGCCGTAACCCATGTCCAGGCCCGCCCGCGCGCAGTAGAGCGCCGCGGTGTAGCCGCCGGGGCCGCCGCCAATGATGATCACATCGTAAATCTGCTCCATCGTTCCTCCTGCTTCTCCGGCCCGCTGCGGGGCCGGGATGGTGTTGTTTATTCCCGGCGCTCAGTGACCGCAGGTATGCTCGCCGCAGGTATGCTCGCCGCACTCATGGCCGCCGTGATGCTCGTGGTGATCGCACTTGGCGTCGGGATCATAGTCCAGCCGCCCGGCCAGCAGGGCCTCCACCGCCGCGTCCGCATCGCCGCTGACGCCGCCGTAGAGCCGGATGCCCGCCGCGGCCAGGGCTATCTGAGCGCCGCCGCCGATGCCGCCGCAGATCAGGGCATCCACCCCCAGCCCGTTCAGCACGCCGGCCAGGGCGCTGTGGCCGCTGCCGTTGGTACTCACCACCTGGGAGCCAGTCACCTTGCCGTCCTCCACCTGGTAGATCTTAAACGCCTCGGTGTGGCCGAAGTGCTGGAAAACCTGCCCGTTTTCATAGGTTACCGCAATGATCATACTACTCATTCCTCCTGTGTTAATTCCGTTTTTACATTCACCCGGATGCGCTTGCGGCAGCCGCCGCAGCCCCGCCCGGGCTCCTTGCCGTCACAAAGCCGGTAGCTGCCCCCCTGGATGAGAAGGGGCCGGCCATCCACCAGCACCGCCGCCAGCTTTTCCCGGGCACTGGTGTAGATCTGCTGCACCGTAGTCCGGGCGATGCCCATGTAGTCGCCGCAGTCTTCCTGGGAATATCCCTCCCGGTCGATCAAGCGGATGGCCTCATACTCATCCACCGTCATCACCACCGGGGCGCAGCGCCGGCCGCCCCCCACGGGCACAAACTCCGTGGTCTCCGGCAGGCAGCAGACCTTTCTGCATTTTCTGGGTCTGGACATGGTCGCCCTCCTCTCCCTCCCGGCCGCAGTTTGCGGCCAGGTGTATTTCTGGCATATGCCGCTTTCATGTCTATTATACCCCATTATCGGCATATGTCAATAAAAATGCGCATGGAACGGAAACAGCGCGTTCAATACGCACCGATTTCAAACGCCGAGGCGCAGCTGTTCATTTTCCCGGTGCGGAAGTAGAGGATCTCATGAAAGCCGCTGAAAATATGCCTGCACTCCTTGTCTTGCTCCTGGGGCCGCTCAGCAGCAAAGCTTTCCGCTCCTTCTGCCAGATAGATCCGTTTCCAGCCCTGCACTTGCTTGTGACGGATGCCAAACCTCTGTGCCGTTTGGCAATCGCTCAGCTTTTCTTCCTGTATAGTTTCTGCCGCCAGGTTCTTGAATCCTGGTATGCAGCTTTTGTTTGGTATCCCTTTTGGCATAATAAAACACCCCATTTGTTTTTCAGCCTGTCATACTGTCTAACAAATGGGGTGCAGTTCACGGGGCGCTCTTTTGGGATTCTCTGCGGCGGGGCCGCCTTTAAAAATTGCGGATGTGATAGTCGCCCCGGGCGCTGGCCTCCGCCCGTTTGCGCTTATCCGCGGAGAGCAGCTCCAGCATCTGGCCGATGATGGCGTTGGAGACCAGAAAGCCCCGGGGGGTCAGGCTCCAGCGCCCCTCCTCACTCTGCCGGGCGTAGCCCGCCTGGCGGCACTTCTCCAGAAAGGGGAGGAAGCAATCGAAGCGGCGGCGGTAGCGGGCGGCAAACTCTCCCGGGTCAATGCCCTGGGTGGTGCGCAGGCCCAGCATCAGATACTCGCTGTCCCGGTCCCGCGCGGGGATCCGCTCGCTCTCCGAGAGCAGGGGGGCGCCCTGGGCCACGCCCCGGATATAGTCCTCTAGATCCCGGGCATAGGCGTAGCGCACGCCGCCAAAGTCCGAGTGGGCCCCGGGGCCGAAGCCAGCGTACTCCTGAAGCTGCCAGTACTTGAGGTTATGGCGGGAGTCAAAGCCCGGCCGGGCGAAGTTGGAGATCTCATACTGGAAAAAGCCGAAATGGCGCAGGGTCTCCACCGTGGCCAAATACAGCGCCGCCTGGGCGTCGTCATCGGGCAGGCTGGGGTCGTCCCGCCGTTCATAGAGGGGGGTCCCCTCTTCCAGCTTCAGCCCGTAGCAGGAAAGGTGCTGGGGCTTTAGGGACACGGCGGCGCTGAGACTGTGGTTCCAGCTCTCCGCCGTCTGGCCGGGCAGCCCGTAGATGAGGTCCAGGGAGAGATTCTGGAAGCCCGCCTTCCGGGCGGCCTCCACCGCTGTCTCAACCTGGGAGAAGGTATGGCTTCGGCCGATTTGGCGCAGCTCGGCATCGTTGGCTGACTGCATCCCCAGAGACAGGCGGTTGAATCCCGCCCGGCGCAGGGCCCGCAGCTCCTTCCAGTCCCCGGCGGAGTCGGGATTTGCTTCCAGCGTGATCTCCGCGTCCCGGGTCAGGCGGTACTCCTTTTCAATCAGTTTCAGCAGCGTTTTGAGCCGCTTCTGGCCCAGCAGCGAGGGAGTACCGCCCCCGAAGTAGACGCTGTCCACCTGGTGGAGCTCCGCCCGGGGGGCGGTCTCGCTCAGGTGGGCGCACAGGGCGTCCACATAGGCGTCCATCCGATCCTCCGCCCCGGCCAGAGAGTAGAAGTCGCAGTAGGCGCACTTGGCGGCGCAGAAGGGGATATGGATGTAAAGGCCCAGGCTTTTGGGCAGTGTTTTCGGCTTCAAGCAAAGCCCTCCTTTTCAGCAGCTGCTGCAAAACTTCTTTTATTGTATACGGCTGCGGCCGCCTTTGCAAGGGCGGCGAAGGCGTATATTTTTTCGGATGGCGGAAAAAACTAACACCGGAAAAACCATGAGTCCGGAACACCGGGCTCCAGAAAACGGGAAAAGAGGAATCGCCCATGAATATGACCCCGGAAGAATATCAGCAATACGTCCAGCACAAGGCCAAAAAATCCCCCCTGCTCAAGGACACGGCCCTGGCCTTTGTAGTGGGCGGAGCCATCTGCACCCTGGGCCAGCTGATCCAAAACGGCTGGCGGTCCGCCGGACTGGGCCAAGGAGACGCGGGCACCGCCACCTCTATCACGCTGGTGTTTTTGTCGGCGCTGCTGACGGGGCTGAACCTGTACCATCGGCTGGCAGGCTACGGCGGCGCGGGCACCCTGGTGCCCATCACCGGCTTTGCCAACGCGGTGGTGGCACCGGCGCTGGATTTTAAAAGCGAGGGTTTCGTCACCGGCATGGCGGCCAAGATGTTTGTCATCGCCGGGCCGGTAATCGTCTTCGGCACCCTGGCCAGCGTGATCTACGGTGTGGTTTTGTGCATCTTCGGCCGCTGAAAACATGGGAGCGGGCAAAAGGAAAGAGGCAGGCAGCTTTCGCTGCCTGCCTCTTTGATTACAGTGGTACGCTCAGCCTTCGGGAGCCGGGACCGCCTTGGGGGGCCGGCACTTGTGCAGGAGCAAGCCGATGACAAAGCCTGCCAGGGCCGGGCAGATCCAGCCCATGCCGATGCCAAAGAAGGGGAGCAGCTCTCCCACAGACACCAGCTGTTCCTGCAAGGTTTCCGGCAGCAGCCCGGCGGGCAGGGCCTTGAAAAAGTCGAACAGGGCGGCGGCCAGGGTCAGCCCCGTGGTCCAGACGTAGACCCGGCGGTCGTTGTCAAACAGCCGCCCGGCCAGGGCCAGCAGGATCAGCGTGATGGACAAGGGGTAGAGGAACATCAAAACCGGCGTGGAGTAGGAGATGATGGTGCTCAGGCCCATGGTGGCAATGAGGAAGGACAGCAGGGAAAAGCCCACCACCCACTGGCGGTAGCTGGGCCCCTTGGGGCACAGCTGGGTGAACATCTCGCCGCAGCTGGTAATCAGGCCCACGGCGGTCTTCAGGCAGGCCAGGGTGACAATCACCGCCAGAATCACCGCGCCCACGCCGCCGAAATAGTGCTGGGCAATCAGGTGCAGGGCCTCGCCGCCGTCGGCGCAGAGGGGATAGACCGCCCGGCTCTGCGCGCCGATCACCGTCAGCGCCACATAGATGATCCCCATCAGCGTGCAGCCGAACAGACCTGAACGCACGGTGTTGGCAGCAATGGCCGCCGGCTCGGTGACACCCAGGCGGCGAATGGCGCTGACAACCACGATGCCGAAAGCCAAGCTGGCCGGGGCGTCCATGGTGTTATACCCCTCCAGAAAGCCCTTGAAAAAGGCGTGGCCCTGATAGGCGGTCTGGGGCGTCACGTCCCGGAAAGAGCCGATGGGGGAAATCAGGGCGGTGACCACCACCAGGCCCAGACTCACCAGGAACAGCGGGGTCAGAATCTTACCCACCCAGGTGAGAATGTTGCCCGGGCGCAGGGCGAACCACAGCACCGCTGCAAAAAACAGCAGGGAAAACAGCCAGATCATCCAGCCGCCAGCCGCCGGATCCTTCAGCGCCGGCCGGATGCCAACGGAAAAGGAGGTAGAGGCACAGCGGGGAATGGCAAAAAAGGGCCCGATAGTCAGATAGAGCAGGGCGGTGAAGAACGTGGCGTACCGCCGGCCCACCCGGCGGCTCATCTCCAGCAGGCCGCTGGAGTGGCTCATGCCCAGGGCCGCTACGCCCAGCAGCGGGATTCCCACGCCCGTGACCAGGAAGCCGATGGCTGCGCCCCAAAGGTTGGAACCAGCGGACTGGCCCATAAAAACAGGAAAAATCAGGTTTCCCGCGCCGAAGAAAAGCCCAAAGAGCAGGCTGCCCACCGTCAGCGTCTCAGTCAGGCTCAGGTTTTTTTTCATGAGAATTCCTCCTTATATCTCTCCCTATATCTCTCTATATTTATATCATGGACAGCCCTTCGTTTCAAGTAGGGCGCCCGGCCAAGATTTCCAAGGATCAGGAGATATCCAGATCCGGGGGCACGTCGATCTCGTCGGAGACGTATTTTCTGTTTTTCTTCCGCTGGCGGACACATTCGCTGAGCAGATACTCAATCTGTCCGTTGACGGAGCGGAAGTCCTCCTCCGCCCAGGCGGCGATGGCGGCGTAGAGCTTGGGCGAGAGGCGCAGAGGGATCTGCTTCTTGCCGTCGGCCATATCAGTACAGGCTGCCGGAGTTGACCACCGGCTGGGCATCCCGGTTGCCGCACAGTACCACCAGGAGGTTGGACACCATCGCCGCCTTCCGCTCTTCGTCCAGCGTGACCACCTGGTTTTCGTTCAGCCGCTCCAGGGCCATCTCCACCATGCCCACGGCGCCGTCCACGATCATCTTTCGCGCGTCGATGATGGCGCTGGCCTGCTGGCGCTGGAGCATCACCGCCGCGATCTCCGGCGCATAGGCCAGATAGGTAATCCGGGCCTCGATGATCTCCAATCCCGCATCGGCCACCTTGCTCTGAATCTCATCCCGGATGCGGCCGGCCACCACCTCGCTGGAGCCCCGGAGGCTGCCTTCGTCGGCGATGCCGTCGCCGGTGGTGTCCACGTTGGGGGCCACGTCGTAAGGATAGATCCGCACGATGTTCCGCAGGGCGCTGTCACACTGAAGGGACAGATACTCCTTATAGTTGTCCACGTTAAACACAGCCTTGGCCGTGTCCGTCACCCGCCACATGACGGCAATACCGATCTCCACGGGGTTGCCCAGGCAGTCGTTGATCTTCTGGCGGTTGTTGTTCAGGGTCATGATCTTCAGGGAAATCCGCTTGCCCAGCGCCTCGGCGGAGACGGCCACGCCGCCTGCCCCGTTGACGGTCACTGCGGCGGAGTTTTGACCGCCGTCCACGTCACCGCTCTGCTTGAGCCGGGTCTTGGCCGCGGGGTTCACCGCCGTGCAGAATGGGTTGACGTAGTAGAAGCCCTCACCCTTAAGGGTGCCAATGTAGTTGCCGAACAGAGTCAGCACCAGGGCCTCCTGTGGCTTGAGCACTTTCAGCCCACACAGGAAGATCCAGCCCAGAGACAGCCAGACGATGGATACCACCAGCAGTGCCACGCCCGCGGCGCTGCCGCCGTCTGCCAGGGCGGCCCCCACAATCGCACCGGCGATGGCCAGGGCATAGAGCGCCACCACCAACAGCAGCACGGCCAAGCCATGCTTTTTCCCTTTTAACACAACCTCGTTCATAAAAGCACCCTCCTAAAATACCGGACATGATATCATATAGATATCATGTCCGGTAGGGGGTTGTCAAGGGGGCGGGGGCTGCATTTAGCCTGTGCTTTGGCGCTGCGGCGACAGATTGTAATCAAAAGCAGCAGCGGAGCCGCAGGCCATGGAACTGCACCCCATTTGTTTTTCAGCATATCATGCTGTCTGACAAAAGGGGTGCAGTTTACGGAGGGGCGGCTCTTTTTTGTCAGGATTTGCGTCCGCTCAAACGGCGCAGGGTTTCCATGACTTCGGGGAAGCGGCGGGCGGCGGCGCTGGGGTTGCCCCTCAGGATCCGCAGGGCTTGGCGATAGGTCTTGGCACTGCGGGTGCGGATAGCAGCCTCCCGGTCCCGCAGCCGCTCCAGCCAGACGTCCACTTCCGCCCGGCGCTGCTCCGGCGTCTGGTCGGTCAGATGGTCGCAGTAGTTCTCCAGCGCCTCGACGATGGCCCGCAGCGCCTGAAGCTTGTTCTCCGTCCGGCGGCGCAGGGCCTCCTCCAGCTGAAGCTTCCGCCGCATCCGGCGGGACTGGCGCTTCTCCTGGTGCTGACTGTACCGGGCCTCCAGGGCTGCGGTGAGCAGCGAGCAGTCCAGGGCGGTCTTTTCCCGGAAGCGGCGCAGGTCATCCTCGGCAAAGGCACTGACCACCTCCGCCCGGCGGGCCAGGCGGCGCAGCTCCTCGTTCTCTTCGGTGAGCCGGATCAGCACCTCCTTGAGATCCAGGGCGGCGCGGAAAGACTGGACCACATCCATGGACGTAGCGGCCACCAGGGCATAGGCTCCGATCTCTGCTACCAAAGCGGGAATACGCACCAGCAGCTTCGCTACCGGCGGGTGGACAAAGCGCACCAGCAGCACGGAAAATACGCCCCAGGCCAGGGAGCTGGACAGGCAGATGTAGCCGTTGAGCTGAAAGCGCTGGTGGCTATAATCCCAGTAGCGCACCTGAAATATCCGCTCCATCACATATCCGGTGACGTATTCCAGGGCGGTGGCGGCGATCATGCCAAATAAGAACACCAGCACATCCTGGCCCTGCACCCGGATGGTGGCCAGCAGAATGATGAGGGCACCAAAGCCGTAAATGGGCAGCAGCGGCCCGTGGAGAAAGCCCCGGTTGACCCAGCGGCGCTGGCAGACCGAGACATAGCAGCTCTCCCACAGCCAGCCGCAGAAGCAGTAGAAGAAAAAGAACAAGATCCATTGGCTTACGGTATAGGTATGCATAAAACCTCCTTCCCCAGGGCAGGCCCCCGCGCAAACGGGGGCAGGCACAGGAGGATCTGTAAGACGAACACCGGCCGGCTCCCGCAGGAGCCGGCCGGGGAAAGGGCCGGAAAACGCTTAGAGGATGTTGTAGAGGATCTTGGCCATCTGGCCCCGGGTGATATAGGCGTTGGGCTTAAAAGAGCCGTCCGAGTAACCGCTGAGGATCCCCTGGGCCACCATGGTCTGGATATAGGGCTGGGCGTAAACAGGGATAGCGCCCGCATCGGTGAAGCTCAAAGACACGGTGGCGTAGCCCTTTTCCTGGGTGCGGCCGATCATGGCGGAGGCCTGGGCCCGGGTCAGGTTGTTGCCGGGATAGAAGTACAGCTTGCCATTGACCTCCGTGCCGCTGATCACGCCGATAGAGTAGAGGGTCTTCACCGCCGTGAGGGCGTAGCTGGAGATCTGGCCGGCATCGGCGAAGGGCAGCGTCACATTCTCATAGCGGGAGGCGTCCAGCTTCAGGTACCGGAAGAGCATGGCGGCAAACTGCTGGCGGGTGATGTTCTCGTCGGGCCGGAAGGTGCTGTCTTCATAGCCGGTGGTGACGCCGGAGTTGTACAGATAGTCCACATAGGTGGCCGCCCAGTACCCCTTGGTGTCGGAGAATACGGGCACCCAGTCCGATCCCACCGCAATGTCTGTGGAGGCCCGGCCGATGTTGCCGGAGGCATCCGTGGCAAAGACGGACAGACGATGGGCGCTGCCGTCAGCGGCGGGAACGGCGGCGGTAAGCTTGCCGGTAGACGTGTCGTAGCTGAAGCTCAGGGCGCTGCCGTCATAGGTCACGGAGATGGCGCTCTTGGGCAGGATGCCATCTACGCTGTCGCTGACGGTGGCGGTGAGGGAGGCGCCGCTCAGGCTCAGGCTGACGGCAGGCACGGCCTGATCCTTGGTACCGCCGTAGCTGCCCACCAGCTGATCCAGATAGAACGTGCCGCTGGTAATGGGATACACGGTGATGGGATTGCCCTGTGCATCGATGGAGCTCTCCCCCGTGCCCGTGACCCGGAAGCCCACAATGGAGGCGGCGCCGGTGGGCAGGGAGATGTTCAGCAGCTGATAGTCGGTGCTGCGCAGGGAGGCCACCTGGGTAGCGGTGGTGGTGGCGCCGTCAGAGGTCAGCACGGACAGCACGTTGCTGCTGCCGTCGCCCCGGAGCCAGAGGTTCAGCTGGGTATAGGCGCTGCCCAGGGTATAGGGCGTTTCAAAAATCACAGAGGCGGTGCCGTCGGCACCCAGGGTGTAGCCCACCTGGCCGGCCATGCGGCCCCGCTGGACCTTGTCGGCTGCGGTGGTGGAGGTGCTGGTGCCGCCGTAGCTGTAAGAAGCCAGGGCGGGGGCGCCGTCTTCAAAGTCCTCCAGCGTGGACAAGGGCACCGTGGAGACCGTGACCTTCACGGTGGTGCTCTTGCCGCCGGCAGAGACCGTCAGGGTGCCGCTGCCCGGCGCGGTGGCGGTGACAGTGCCGTCAGCGCTGACCGAGCCGATATTGCCGCTCAAAGACCAGGTGAAGGCAGTATCCTCCGACTTGAGGGCCTGGTGGTGATAGATGGCAGAGGCGCTGAGATTCAGCTTGCTGCCGGGAGTCAGCGTCACGCCGGTGACGGTGGAGGCGCCGTTTTTCACCGAGATGGAATCCGGCGTGGAGATGGCGTGGACCTCGGTGGAGCCGGTCTTGCCGCTGCCGCTGGCCGTGACGGTGATAGTACCGCCGGAGGCAGGGGTGGTCAGGGCATACTGGCCGCCGCTCTTTTCCGTCAGGCTGCCCCCGGAGCTTTGCAGCTGGAAGCTGGAGGTCATGGGGATATAATGGGTATCCACACCGGACACGGAGATGTCCGTGGAGCTGCCGGCCAGGACATAGGAGTCATCAGCGGAGACATAGAAGTGATCCAGCCGGCCGCTGGGCGTGTTGGACGCCACCAGGAATATGTGGTTGGAGACCGAGCGCTCCGATCCTTCAGACGGGCTGTTCACCCGCTGGGCATTGGTGGAGTCAGGCTCCGTCACCGTCAGCGTGGTGGAGCCGCCGCCGTCCAGACATAGGGCCCGGACGCAGCCCAGCTCAATGAGCCGGGAGGCCACCTGGGTCATGGTGGCGCCGATGGAATAGCCGGACTGGCGGCCGTCAATGGTATAGAAGACCAGGGTGCCGTCAGCCTTCTGGCCCACGGCGGTACGGGGGTTGGAGCCGCTGGGCAGGCCGGAGGCCACAGACCCGTTTTCCACCAGGGAGTAGAGGGCGCCGATGGCGTAGGACACGTCGTTCCACTCCGAGCTGGAGGCGGAGACGCTGATGGTGAAGGTGCTGCCCGGGGTCATTTTCCGCAGGGCGTCGGTGTAATAGCTGTTAGAGAGGTTGTTGGCCGACAGGACGACCTTGCCAGCCGGCACGGATGTGGCGGAGCTGGCTTCGATCACGCTGTCCACCTGGAGAGTAAGAGTCTGGCCGATGGCCAGCCTGCCCCCGACGATGGAGCAGACCACATCCACGCCGGACTCGGTGTTGCCGGTGGTGTGCCTGGTGTTGAAGTCATGGGTATAGAGGTAGATGCCGCCGGTGGAGATCCGGGCCTTGTTGACCCCGGCGATCTTGCGTACCACCTGGGTCTGATAGCCGGACTCGTCGGTGACGGCATAGCCCAGGTCGGCCGTGACAGTCAGGCCGGGCTTGCCCAGCACCGCCGTGCCGTTGGAGCGGAAGCCGACGGCATAATAGCCGCCGTCCGAGCTTTTCAGTTCCCCATCGGTGACCACCAGGCTGATGGGCAGCCCGGTGCTGGTGTTGTAAAAGTCCCCGTTCAGGCCGGCTACCACCCGGTAGCCCTGCTGCTCCAGGGTCTTGGCCATGGTTGAAACGGTGTTGCAGGAGGTCAGCGCCGAGCCGTAAGTCACAATGGGTGTGACGGTAGCGCCGGGCAAGTATGTAATCAGATTTTCCGTCCGCAGATCAGAGTAGCTGTTGCTCCAAAAGACATTGGTAGCCAGCTGCGTATTCTGATGCAGCGTGGTGGTCTGGCTGGTCAGGTCATCGCCCAACGCTTCGGAAGCGGCGGCGGTGACCTGACCAGCGGCCAGCAGCAGCGCCAGGGCCAGGGATAGGATCTTGCGCAGGTTTTTTTTCATAGAGTGCCTCCAATTTTGATCAAGCGGGTGGTCGACATAATTTCTAATATCATAGCATAACTTAGGCAGCAAGTAAATACAAAGCGGTAACAAAGGCAGGGTTTTCCCGGGGCCGGAAAGGCCTGGGGCAGCAAGGCTGGAAGACTCCGGCTCGCTCCCGGCGCGAGCAAGAAAAAACGCTCTGTTTTGTTGTAGAAACAACAGACTTTTTTCCGCCGATGAAGTATACTAAGGACACAAGGAACAACCGACGGGAGGAACCAACTATGAAACGAAGAATCATCGAGATCGACCAGGAGGCCTGCAACGGCTGCGGCGCCTGCGCGGCGGCCTGCCACGAGGGGGCCGTCGGCATGGTGGACGGAAAGGCCCGTCTGCTGCGGGACGACTACTGCGACGGATTGGGCGACTGCCTGCCTACCTGCCCCACCGGGGCCATTCGCTTTGTGGAGCGGGAGGCAGTCCCCTATGACGAGGCGGCAGTGAAGGCCGCCCAGGCCGCCCAGGCCGCCCAGGCTGCCAAGGGCGGGACGGAGGAGCTGCCCGGCCAGTTGCGCCAGTGGCCGGTACAGATCAAGCTGGCTCCCATCCAGGCGCCCTATTATCAGGGGGCGGACCTGCTGGTGTCAGCGGACTGCGCCGCCTATGCCTATGGCAATTTCCACAATCGCTTTATCCGGGGCCGGGTGACGCTCATCGGCTGCCCCAAGCTGGATGGAGTGAACTATGCCGAAAAGCTCACCGAGATCCTGCGAAATAATGATATCCGCAGCGTTACTGTGGTGCGCATGGAGGTGCCCTGCTGCGGCGGACTGGAGCAGGCGGTGAAAAACGCCCTGCAGCAAAGCGGAAAATTCCTGCCCTGGCAGGTGGTCACCCTTTCCGTGGAGGGGGAGATTTTAGGCAACCCCGTGTAAAGCGTCCCGGCCCGGGGCATACTGACCAATGACCACAGGGCGGGCCGGCCTTCCCAGGCGGCCCGGGAAAGGAGTCAGAGTATGTGGCGTGTCAATGAAAACTGTATCGGCTGCGGGATGTGCGCCAGCATCGCGCCGGATATTTTCACCATGACCGAGGAGGGCGTGGCCAAAGTGGCCATGCAGCCCACTGGGGATCAGACCGTAGGTGCCGCGGAAGCCCGGGACAGCTGCCCCGTCGCCGCCATCGAGGACTGAACGCAAAAAGAGAGGGCCGCTGCCAACTGAAGTGCCCCCCAAAAGTTCAGCAATTTTTTGGATCAAAAATTGCTGAAGCAGCCCAGAGGGCCTGCTGTCTGCGCAAAGCAGGCGGCAGGCCCTTTGGGGGGAACAGTGCTGCTCCGTCCCCGCCGCTCAATCGCTAAGCTTTTCTTCCCGCATCGTTTCTGCCGCCAGCTTCTTGAATCCTGGTGCGCAACATTTGTCTGCCGCTCCTTTTGGCATAGTAAAACACCCCATTTGTTTTTCAGTATGACATACTGTCTAACAAATGGGGTGCAGTTTACGGAGGGGGCGCTCTTTTTTGCGCTTATTTCTTGTTTCACAGGCCCGACAGGTCAAACTCGGGGGTATACTCCTCCCGGGCGGAGGTCCGCTCCTGCAAGAACCCATCGGCAATGCCGCAATTTTCCAAATACTCTGCCGCGGCCCGGTATTCCGCCCGTGTGACCCGGCGGGCCAGGCGGCCCGTCGCTCCCGGCTGGGGGGTATACTGGCTCATCAGAGACACCAGCACCTCCCCGGGACGGAAGGTCCCCGCGATCCAGTCAATACAGCGGCGGGTGTTCTCCAGCCCCCCCGGCAGCACCAGGTGGCGGATGAGCACCCCCCGCACCAGCTGCCCGTTTTCCATACGGCAAGGGCCGGTCTGGCGGAACATCTCCAAAATCGCCTCCCGGGCCCGCTCGGCATAGTCCGCCGCGCCGGAATACTCCGCCGCCGGACGGGCCAGCCCATACTTGAGATCGGGCAGGTAGACCTGCACCTTCCCCTCCAGCAGCCGGAGAGTCTCCGGCTTTTCATAGCCGCCGGAGTTCCACACCACCGGCACGGGCAGCGGCTCTTCCAGGGATTCAGCCACGGCGGGGGTAAAGTGGGTGGGGGTCACCAGGTCGATGCAGGCAGCGCCCTGGTCGATCAGGCGCCGGTAGATCCGGTGCAGCGCCTCCGGATCCACGGGCTTGCCGAAGCCCTCCTGGGAGATGGTGTGGTTCTGACAAAAACAGCAGCGCAGATTGCAGCCGGAAAAAAACACGGCCCCGGCCCCGTGCTCGCCCACCAGGCAGGGCTCCTCCCAGCGGTGGAGCATGGCCCGGGCCACCCGCGGCACCGTGGGCATGGCGCACACGCCCCCGCCCCGCTCCTCCGTGCGCTCGGCCCCGCACTCCCGGGGACAAAGGCGGCAGATCATATGGCGCTGATGGCAAAGTCCGGGCCCAGGTTTCCCTCCCGCCAGTGGCGGCGGCACAGGCCGATGTACTGATCGTTGGCGCCCAGGACCACCTGCTCACCCTCCTTGACCACCTTGCCGGTCTTGTCAAAGCGGGCGTTGAAGGTGGCCTTCCGTCCGCACCAGCAGACGGTCTTGACCTCCTCCAGCTTGTCGGCCATCACCAGCAGCGCCTCGCTGCCGGGGAACAGATCCCCCTTGAAGTCTGCCCGCAGACCGTAGCAGATCACGGGGATGCCCAAATCGTCCACCAGGTATACCAGATAGAGCACCTCCTCCCGGGTGAGGAACTGGGCCTCATCCACGATGATGCAGGCGTTCTGCTCCAGCTCCATGATGCTCATCTCCCGCATCTCGTCAAAGTAGATGCAGGGGTAGCTGAGCCCGATCCGGGAGCGGACCATGTGGTCCCCGTCCCGGGTGTCCAGGCGGGGCTTGACCAGCAGCGTCTGCTGCCCCCGCTCTTCATAGTTGAAGCGGGTCATCAGGGCGTTGGCCGTTTTGCTGGAGCCCATAGCTCCGTATTTGAAATAGAGTTGTGCCATTGATGTCTCTCCTAATTCTCCTGGTTTTGTTCGTTGTATTCGGCGTCCTCTTGGGTGGCCTCCTCCTGTCCCGTCTGGGGCAGGTGGCCGCGGAAGGTCTCGCCGCTGCGCCGGGGCAGGATGCCGATGGGCCCCGGCGTGGGACGGCCATGATAATAGCACCACAGCCAGCGCAGGCACCAGATCAGCTGGCGCAGCAGCAGTACCAGCAGAATGATCAGTGCGGCGGTGATCATTCGGATCACGGTCCTTCCCCCTCCTCTCCCGTCACTGGCAGGCCCAGCCTACGCCGGGCGGGTAAATCTTTTGTGTAAAACAAGGATCGATGCCCCAGGCGGCGGCGATGCGCAGCACATCCTCCTCACCGGGCCAGTGCTCCGTCTCCTCCCCCTCCGCCGCAGGGAAGGCGGCAAAGCCCAGGGCCTGCTCCTCCGCCGTCAGCGGCCCGGCGTTCCAAAAGACCCGCCTGTCGGCGATACCGTAGGCCCGCAGGCAGCTGCCCGCCTCATATCGGGCCCAGCAATAGCCTCCCGCCACCCGGTGGCTGGCAAAGTACTGCAGCTGGTCAAACTGCTTGGCCATAGCGGCCAGGGTGTCGGGCTGCTCCGCCAGATCAAACAGGGCCTGTCCCACCGCCAGCACCCAGCCATCCAGCACGGGGCTGACAAAGATCAGGTCATCCCGCTCCAGGGCAGGCTCCAGGCCAGCGGCCCAGTTGCTCCGCCGGCGCTTGGTCCCGCCCAGGGCGGCGGCTACCTTTCCCGGATCGGTGCAGCGCAGGGCCAGCCAGGCCGTCTTGTACCCAAAGGGCAGCGGGCCGTCCGGCTGGGTGGAAAAGCGAGGCGCCGGCGCCTCCTGATAGTTCACGGTGTAGACCGGGCCCGAAAAGCTGGGGGCTTTGTCCTCGTCCAAGTCTCCGGTGCCGCCGGCGGCCTTGTCGGCCTTTCGCCGGCGCAGCAGCACATAAGCCGTGGCGCCCAGCAGCAGCGGCCAGAGCAGGCGCAGCAATACGCTCGCCAGCGCCAGCAGCAGGGCGGGCAGTTTCATCAGCCATCCCATCTTAAGCCTCCTGTCTGCACAGCAGCCGCTGCGCCTCGGCATAGTAGCGGGCAAAGGCAGAGGGCACCGCCCGTTCCGCCAGGGCTACCCCGTCCGCCCAGAAAAATTCCGACGGCCCCGGGCCCGTCACCTCCAGGGTGTAGCCGGTCATGTGCCACTCCACATGGGTAAAGATGTGCCGGGCAGTGAGCTGATTTTTCCACTCCCGGGGCTGCAGGCCCCAGGCGGAAAGAGCTTCCGCTGCCCCGGCCTCGTCCAGGGCGCCGGGCAGGTTGGGAAACTCCCACAGCCCCGCCAGCAGTCCGCCGTCTCCCCGGCGGCGCAGGGCCACCCGCCCCTGCCGCTCCAGCACCAGAACCGTCATCTCCTCCCTCCGGCGGGGCTTTTTGGCCGCCTTCACTGGCAGGCTCTCCGCCGTGCCCCGCTGCCGCCCCAGGCACAGCGCCGCCGCGGGGCATTCCCCGCACCGGGGCGGGCCATTGGGCACGCAGACCATGGCCCCCAGCTCCATCATCACCTGGTTGAAGATCCGGATGTCCGCCTCCGCCGCGGGTACGATAGTCTGCAAAGCCTCCCGGAAGGAACGCTTCACTGCTGGAGAGAGGACATCTTCATGGCAGTCCGTCAGCCGGGACATCACCCGCAGCACGTTGCCATCCACCGCCGCCCGGGGCTGGGCAAAGGCCGCCGAGACCACGGCGGCTGCGGTATACTCCCCCACGCCGGGCAGGGCCAGCCAGCCCTCGTAATCCCGGGGAAAGCCGCCCAGCTCCACGATCAGCCGGGCAGCCTTCTGCAGATTCCGGGCCCGGCTGTAATAGCCCAGGCCCTCCCACAATTTCATCAGCTGATCCTCCGGTGCAGCAGCCAGCGCTTCCACCGAGGGAAAGGCCTGTAAAAACCGGGCATAATAACCCAGCACCGCCGCCACCCGGGTCTGCTGGAGCATGATCTCCGACACCCAGATGCGGTAGGGGTCCTCCGTCCGCCGCCAGGGCAGGTCCCGGGCATGGGTCCGGTACCAGGGTTCCACCGCCGCCCACAGGCCAGCGAGCAGCGCAGCATTTGTCAGATTCCGTTTCATGGATCTATTATACCATAGCCGGGCCGCCGGGGGAAAACCTTTTTCTGGTTTTAGAAAAAAACCTTGACCTTCCCCCCGTAAACGGTATACCATCAGGGTAAAATCGAGGTGAACAGCTTGAAAATCAACGAGGTGGACGCTCCGGTTGGCATCTCGAAGAGGAAACCCGATTGGTCGATAAGCAGGAACCGGATACCCAGGTACGCTATATGGCGCCCGTGCTGATCACGGTGATCGTGACCCTGCTGATGGCGGAGCTGATCTGGCTGTTCCTCTGGGCGTTTGAGATAGCCCCCACCAGTGCCGGCGCTGTTCGTGCTGATTCCGGCGGTGGTCATCCTGGGGGGGCTGGCGGCTTTGGTTCAACGTCTGCGGGAAATTGGAAAGGATGAGAAATTGATGAAGCCTGTCAGTATTAAACCCATTCCCGCCCAGGCCTTTGAAACACTGGAGGCGGTCAAAGGCACGGTGGTATACGGCAAGGACCCGGGCCGGGACTTTATGGCCGGCATGAAGGCCCGGGCGGGCGGTGAGATCACCGGCAATACCGGGATGCTCAACGGGGCCCGGCAAATGGCCGCCAAGCGCAGGGCGGGCGCGGCTAAAGAGCTGGGTGCCGGCGCGGTGGCGGGCCTGCGCCATGCCTCCTCGGTGATGCCGAGAGCGGCCGAGGCCATCGCCTGCGGCACCGCCGTGAGGTTCTGCTGATGCGGGTCACCTTCCTGGCCCACAGCGGCTTTTTCGTGGAGCTGTCCCACATCGCCCTGGTCTTTGACTGGTATACCGGCGAGCTGCCCGACTGGGGGGACAAGCCCCTGGCCATTTTTGTCAGCCACCGCCACGGCGACCACTATCAGCCCCACATCTTCGACCCAGGCCGGGAGCGGGGGCAGGTCTTCTACTTCCTCTCCCGGGATATCCACCTGGGGCCCAAGCGCCAGGCGGCCCTGGGCCTGGCGGATGAGCTGATGAGTCGGGTGCGCTTTGTGCGCGCGGGGG
>JAHHSB010000130.1 GCA_020025415.1 Oscillibacter sp.
GCAGCCCCCCGTCATCAACCACTGCTTCATGTCTGAGGACAACTGCTGGAAGCTGAACCTGACCGAGAATTTCATCGCCCTGTCCACCCTGCGCTATCCCGGGTGGGAGGAGTTTGCCCGCCAGTTGGACCGGCCCTTGGCGGAGTTTATCCGCAGCTATCACCCGGCGTACTTCCAGCGGGTGGGTCTGCGTTATGTCAACTTTATTTTCCGGGATCGCCTGGGCCTGGAGGACGTGGCCTGGAGCCAGCTGATCGCTCCTGCCTACGCCGGCGCCCTGTCGGAGGCGGACGTGGATGAAGAGCGGGTGCTCCGTTGCGGGACGGACCTGACAGTGAAGCTGGACTCCAGCTGCCAGGCAAAGATCCACGCCGGTCCCGGCTCCGTCCGGGCCAACGGCCCCCAGGGCCCGGGAGAGGCCCGCAGCGCCTTTATTTTCGACATGGATCTGTCCATGTCCGGCAACGTGGCCTGCACCCTGGCCGCCCCTGCGCTGGAGACTCTGCACGGCCACTCCACTCCCCTCTTTGAGGGTGCCATTACCGACCGGCTGCGGGAGGCAATGGATCCAATTTAAGACAGCGTAATCGGTTGCTTGCTCCAAATTTTCCGTTCCGACGGGAAATTTGGAGCTTTTTTTGTAAAAACTGCGCAAGTTAAAAAGGCTGAAAACTGCGGATTTTATGGATTTTTCACCTTGTCGGATTCCCGCATTTTCAAGTACACTTATTCTACGGGATGTAATACCCTGGGGCCGGCGCAAGCCCCAAGCCAAAAATGAGAGAGAGGTATCCCTGTAATGTTGAAAAGTTCTTATCTGCAGCGGATCTATGACCAGACGCTGGCTCGGGATCCCGATCAGCCGGAGTTTCATCAGGCCGTGATGGAATTTCTGGAAAGCATAGATCTGGTCATTGATCAGCACCCCCAATATGAACAGTGTGGGCTGCTGGAGCGCTTTGTGGAGCCTGAGCGGGTGATCTCCTTCCGGGTGCCCTGGGTAGATGACCAGGGCAAGGTGCAGGTCAACCGCGGCTACCGGGTACAGTTCAACTCCGCCATTGGCCCCTACAAGGGCGGCCTGCGCTTCCATCCCACCGTCAACCTTTCTATCCTGAAATTCTTGGGCTTTGAGCAGATCCTGAAAAACAGTCTCACCGGCCTGCCCATGGGCGGCGCCAAGGGCGGCAGCGACTTTGACCCCAAGGGTAAGAGCGACGCCGAGGTGATGCGCTTCTGCCAGAGCTTTATGACTGAGCTGAGCCGCCACATCGGCCAGTTCGTGGATGTTCCCGCCGGCGACATCAACGTAGGCGCCCGGGAGATTGGCTATCTCTATGGTCAGTATCGCCGGATGCGCAACAGCGTGGACGCGGGCGTGCTCACCGGCAAGGGTCTGAGCTTCGGCGGCTCCCTGGTGCGCACCGAGGCCACCGGCTACGGCCTGTGCTATCTGACCCAGGAGATGCTCAAGTGCATGAAAGGCGACAGCTTCGAGGGCAAGACCGTGGCCATCTCCGGCTCCGGCAACGTGGCCATCTTCGCCTGCCAGAAGGCCATGGAGCTGGGTGGCAAGGTGGTGGCCATGAGCGACTCCACCGGCTATATTCACGATCCCGACGGCATCAAGCTGGACGTGGTCAAATCTATCAAGCTGGAGCGCCGCGGCCGGATCCAGGAGTATGCAGATCAGGTCCCCGGCAGCAGCTATACCAAGGGCTTCCAGGGCATCTGGACCATCCCTTGCGACATCGCCCTGCCCTGCGCTACTCAGAATGAGATCGACGGCAAGATCGCCCGCATCATCATCGCCAACGGCACCATCGCCGTGGCCGAGGGCGCCAATATGCCCTGCCGTCCCGAGGCTATCGAGGCCTTTATCCAGGCGGGCGTCCTGTTTGCCCCCGCCAAGGCTGCCAACGCCGGCGGCGTGGCCACCAGCGGTCTGGAAATGTGCCAGAACAGCGCCCGATACAGCTGGAGCTTTGAGGAAGTGGACCAGAAGCTCAAGGACATCATGATCAACATCTTCCACAACGCCTACGACACCTCCGTGCGCTACGGTGTGCCGGGCAACCTGCTGGTGGGCGCCAACCTGGCCGCCTTCGACAAGGTAGCCGACGCCATGATGGCTCAGGGCATCATCTGATCGCCCCGCTTTCCCGACAAGAAAACCGCCTGACGCTCATGAGCGTCAGGCGGTTTTTCTGTTGGGACAATGCTCATTCGATGGGAAATTCCTGAACCCCCGCCGCGCCTGCGGCAATGGCATACTTGGGGAACACCACCACGGCCACACCATCAGAGCGGATATAGAAGCTGGTGTTCTCATCCACCGCGGTAAAGCCGCCCTGATCCGCCGGGAAGTAATAGTCAAAGCTCTCTGATTCCTGCCGCTGGGCGATCTGCTCCTGAATAGACTGGTTGCAGCGCTCCACCCAGCCCTCACCCAGGAGCTCTTCCAGGGTGATATTCCGGTACTCTTTCAGGTCAATGTTGTAGAAGTCCTGGGTCTGGGAGTAATTGAAAGCGTTCTGGCTGAGCGTCACTACGAAAGAGAGCCGTTCTTCGCTCTGGCTCTTGATCTCGTAGCTCACATCCACTTCCATGGTCCGGTCGTTCCATTCCTCCTCCGTACCGCCGGTTTTCAGGAAGGACTCCCGGTACTCTTTCCAGATCTGCTCCATCTCAGCTACGTGGGCATCTACCCGCTCCTGGATCTCCTGATTGATCTGCTGGCTCAGGGGACTGTCATCTTCAATGGCAGGCTGGTGCACGTGGACCACCAGGCCATTTTCCTCCCAGTCGAAGCTGCGCACGGTCAAGACCTGGCACAATTGCCCCACCACGGGCACCTCCGCCGCAGCGGCAGCAAAGGCGGGATTGGTATTCAGCGCCACCACCAGCAGGGCCAGACACGCGGCCACCGTTCCGCCGCTCCGGCGAACAAAGCGCCGAAACGCGGATTTTTTCCGCCCCTGCGCGATGCCGGTCCGGAGCCGGGCATCCAGCTCAGGAGGAAGCTGGACGGATTCATATTCCCGTTTCGCCTCTTTCCATTCCTCGTTCATCGCTCTTCTCCTTCCATCGAAACACGCAGCTTTTTCAGCCCTCCATACAGCCGGGACTTGACGGTGTTCAGCTTCCAGCCGGTCACCTCCGCAATCTCCGCCAGGGACAGCTCCTCATAAAAGCGGAGCTTGATCACCGTCTGGATCTCCGGCGGCAGGGCGTCCACCCGCCGGGCCAGGGATCCGTCAGAGGGCAGCGGATCTTCATAGCTGCCGGCGTCCAGCGCCTCCGGCGGAATCAGCACCACCCGCTTGCGGGCCCGGAGCCGATCCATGCATTCGTTGACCAGGATGCGGTAAAACCAGGTACGCACCGCCCCCGGTTCCCGGAGCTGATGCGCCTGCTCCAGCGCCTTGCAGGCCGCGCTCTGCACGGCATCCATGGCATCTTCCCGATCATGCAGATAGCTCAGGGCCAGGCGGTAAAAAACAGCCTGATTGGAAACCAAATACTCAGTGAGCACCGTTTCATGTTTCCCCGCCATGTATGGATTGCCTCCTCCGTACTTACCGTATAGACGCTTCATGCGCCCAAAAAGTTTTTGCTTCGTTGGATAAAAGGAAAAAGTCCGCCTTTCAGCCCCGCCGGTCCAGCTCCCGCCGGATGGCCCGGGCCAGGAGCTCCTGCCCCTCGGGGCTGGCTAACGTCTCCAGCACGGCGGCCCGGAGATGCTCCTGAAACTTCTTGCCCGACAGCAGCGCCGCCAGCATGGGACTGTCCTCCGCCGCAGCGGCGGTCTTGGCAGGCTTGGGGGGCCGGGGCGCCGGGGTAGGACCGGGATCGGAAAACGCCCCGTCCATCCAGTCTCCCGCCTCTGCCGCCGGGTCGGGGCTCTCCCCCCGCAGATACTCCAC
>JAHHSB010000131.1 GCA_020025415.1 Oscillibacter sp.
ATATTATTATATAAGATTTTTCCAAATTGTCAATCATTTTTTGTGAAAAACCCGATGGTTCCCTCGCTTTTTCGTAAAAAGCACCGGTTCGGAGCTGGCCGGCGCTGATTGCCCTGGCTGGGGCGGGGGTTGGGCTCAGCTGTATTACTAAATCCTTTTCCATCTCCCATCTGTGCCGCTGGCTGCGCCAGACCATGGGGGTGATCTTTAAAGATCAGAGCACGTGACTGGACATGCCCAGGTGGAGCAGGCCGCGGCATTAAAAGCGGAAGAAGACCAGTGACAAGCAAAAAAGGACGAGGGATCCGGCTGGATCTCTCGTCCTTTTTTCTCAGGTTCAGGCCTGGCGCAGATAGGGGCGCAGGCCGGGCACCCGGGGCAGCACCTGAAGCAGCAACAGCCCCAGCACAAAGCAGGCGATGGCCTCGCCCAGGCCCACGGTGAAGGCATTGAGGGCAAAAGCCGGCCAGAAGGCGCTGCCTTCGGAGAAGAACAGGGCAATCTCTCCGCCCACAATCACCGCGTTGCAGATCACCGGGGGCAGGGGTGCCAGGTACTTGTTGGGCATCCGCCGGGTCCACAGGGCCGCCAGCAGCGTGGCCGCCGTACCGAAGATCCAGTCCATAGGGATGGGGGAGAGGAGCAGGTTGGACAAAAAGCAGCCCACGGTCAGCCCGGCGATGGCCTCGGGAAAGAAGAAGGGCAGCACGGTCATGGCCTCCGCCACCCGAAGCTGTACGCCGCCATACTGGGGGATGGGCAGCAGGGTGGTCAGGGCCGTGTACACGGCGGCGATGATGGCGGCTAAGGTCAGCTGCCGGATGGTAAAGCGGGACTTGGACATAAAAAAAGACCTCCTTGACATAGTGTGGAGGCCTGCCTGCGAGCAACAAAGAAACGCACGATAAGGCCGTGCGTAGCCTCCATTTTTTGTTTAGAGAACGG
The DNA here is from genome assembly GCA_020025415.1 of Oscillibacter sp. GTDB lineage: Bacteria > Bacillota > Clostridia > Oscillospirales > Oscillospiraceae > Oscillibacter. Next base: position 946 of record JAHHSB010000131.1, read on the forward strand.
CAAAGGAATACTCCATTTTGCCAGACGAACGCCCCGGATCGGGGCGCTTGGACAGGGTGTGGAAACCTGTCGAGTGGTATTATATCATCCAGACAAAGGAAAAGTAAAGAAAAACATCCGCCGCTCCGGCGATTTTGTAGAAAAAGAGACAGCCCACCGGGCTGCCTCTTTTTTCCTTATTGAGTGGATTCCTCCGTCTTCACCCGGATACAGCACAGGTTCGGATCCGCGGCAGCAGAATTGCTGGTGCGCTCCGCCTGGGGGAACAGGGCAGCAATGGTGCCAAATTCCTCTGCGGTGACGGCGTAGATCCGGACCGTCCCCTCGGTGGCCTTCAGCTTTTCCGACTGGAGCAGGGCCCGCAGATCATCCGGCAGGGAGGGAAGCTGTTGCTGCTCCAACGTCAGACTCTGGGCGTATTCATCACCCAAATTTAGGGTGACTGGCGCAACGGCAACCTCATTTTCCGGGAAAGTACTCTTTCCGGCAGCATCCTGCTGAGTGGCGGGGGCCTGCAGCTCCTGCCCCGGCGTCTGCTCCGCAAGATCCGCCTCGGCCTGGTACTGTGTGGAAGCATCATCGCCGGTGGGAACGGAAGCGCCCTTCCCGTCAGGGTCGGCTTTTTCCTGCTGGTCGGTGTCGGTCCGCTGGGAGACCACATTCCGCTGGGCGGAGGGGAAGCCCAGGGCCACGGCAATCAGCAGGCAGGCGGCCATGGGGGCCAGGATCTTTGCCCAGGCCGCGGCCGAACGCCGATGACGCACGGCGGGCTGGGCCCGCACGGCGGCGCAGATCCCGTCGGCCAGACCCTCCGGCACCTCCACGGAATCCACATCCGGGAAGGCGGCTTTGATCTGCAGCATCTCATTCCAATAGGCCCGGCAGCCCGGACAAACGGCCAGATGCTCCCGCACCCGCTGGGCTTCCTCCGGGGTGCAGGCATCGTCCGCAAAAGCGCTCAGCAGGGCCAGATATTCTTCACAATATTTCATTGCTCAGCCCTCCTTTTTCGCTTCTTTGGACGCTCTGTGAGAGAAAAAGTTCCCATTCCGGGTCAAAAAAGCGCAAAGCTGTTTGCGACCCCGGCTGATGCGGGATTTCACCGTGCCCAGATCCAGCTCCAGCACCGCGGCGATCTCCTCGTAGCTGAGCTGCTGCATTTCCCGCAAAATGAGGATGACCCGGTGCTCGGGAGAGAGGCTTTGCAGTCCCTGCTCGATGGCCTCCCGCAGTTCCTTCCGCTCTGCCTGGTCTTGGGGGGAGGGGGCGGTATCGGGCAGCTCCAGGGGCAGGGCGTCGTCATCCAGGGAAAGACCTGCCCCTGCCCGGTGATGCTTTTCCCGGCGCAGCAGGTCGATGCAGGCGTTGCTGGTCAGGCGGTAGAGCCAGCTGGAAAAGCTGGCCTCCCCCCGGAAACGGGGCAGCCCCTGCCAGGCAGCGAGAAAGGCCTCCTGAGAGGCCTCAGCTGCGTCCTGGGGATTCCCGCACATGCGCAGGGCCAGGGCATAGACCCGCTTTTCATAGGAGCGGACCAGAGATTCAAAGGCGTCTGGGTCGCCCCTACGCGCGGCGGCGACCCAGCGGTCTTCCTGAGAGATGAGGTTCATTTCAGATCCCTTTTGATTCCTTTCGTTACCTGATAAACGTCCTCCAGGGTATTCATGCGGACGATCTGATCTTTATAATAGGACGCGTGAGACACGCCCTTGAGATACCAGCAGTAATGGTGCCGTGCCTCCAGCACGGCCACCCGCTCTCCCTTGGCCGCAGCGGCCAGCTCGATCTGGCGCACTGCCGTGTCGCAGCGCTCCGCCAGAGGCGGCAGGGGCGGAATGGGCGCCCCATCCAGGGCGGCCTTGGCCTGGGCGAAAAGCCAGGGATTGCCGAAACTGCCCCGACCGATCATGGCCATGTCCGCCCCGGTGTGGCGCAGGATGCGCACCGCATCCTCAGGCTTGAAGATGTCGCCGTTGGCGATCACGGGGACGGATACGGCCTCCTTGACGGCCCGGATGCAGTTCCAGTCCGCCTGGCCGCTGTACATCTGGGCCCGGGTGCGGCCGTGGACGGCGATGGCGCTGACGCCGGCCTGTTCCAGCAGCCGGGCCACCTCCACACAGTTGCAGCTGCCCATGTCCCAGCCCCGGCGGATCTTGGCGGTCACTGGCACGGGAGAGGCCTTGACCACCGCCTCGGCCACCCGGGCGGCCTTTTCCGGATCTTTCATCAATGCCGAGCCATCGCCGCTTTTGACTACCTTGCCCACGGGGCAGCCCATGTTCAGGTCCACCACATCCGCGCCGGAGAGCGCCGCGGCGATCTGGGCGGCCTCGGCCATGCACACCGGGTCGCTGCCGAAGATCTGCACGGCGAAGGGCCGCTCCCCCGGGAAGGGGACGAGCAGCGTCCGGGTCTTGGCATCCTGATAGCACAGGGCCTTGGAGGAAATCAGCTCCGTATAGGTATAGCCTGCCCCCAGCTCACTGCAGATCTGGCGGAAGGCGGCGTCGGTCACGCCGGCCATAGGTGCCAGAGCAAGCTGGGAGTGGATCTCCACATTGCCGATTCGCATAGCGGCTTACCGCCCTTTCTTTCTGGTTTGGCGCCCGGGCGGCAGACTGCCCCAGAGCATACTTAATAAGTAGCATAGCACAAAAAGGAGAGCTTGTCCACGCCGGAAACCCCGGGCGAAAACAGCGGCGCAGAACGGAAAATCAAAAAATCCTCCCAGAGAACAGACGGAGAACGGAAAAACTTGGTTCCCTCTCTTTTCCCGACGAAATTTTTCCGCCGGGCACGATAAGATAAGGGAAAACAAAGGGGGGGGACAGGCTTGTGAACAACGAGCGGCTTAGTATCAAACAGGAGCTCAAAAGCAGGGCCCTGGGCTGCGGGATCCGCTTTTTCATCGCGGCGGCACTGACGGCCAGCCAGATCTCGGACGGCGCCGCCGCTCCTTTCGCCCTGGGC
>JAHHSB010000132.1 GCA_020025415.1 Oscillibacter sp.
GGTTACGACGGCGGGCGGCCGGAGCGGGCCCTTCGAAAGCGAAGTCCCTGGCAGTTGGGGTACCTGCTCTGCCTGCTGGCGGGCGGCGGACTGCTGGGGTGGGGTCTGCTGCGGGAGCTGGCCCCTTCCACCGCCTGGACCGGTTTTTTGCTTGGGGCGATCTTCGGCGCCTACTTCTGCTTTCTTGCGCCGCTGCGCCTGCCGCAGATCTATGACCACAGCCGCACGGGCCTTGTCTATGACGGGCCCTTCCGCATGAATCTGGCGGGGCTGGCCGTCAACAACCGCAACTGGCCCCATCTGCTCACCGTGGGCCGGGCATGGAGCTGCGCGGTCATGGCACTGCTGCCGGCCATTGCCCTGCTGGGCGGGCCCTTCCCCTCCCCCACGGCGGAGCTGGCGCTGATGGCGGGCGGGCTGTTCGTCCCCCTCTACGTCGTGGGCAAGCGTTATGAATAACCCCTTTCAAAGAAAAGCAAGGCTGCACCCCCTTGGGTACAGCCTTGTTTTCGATTCACTCCAGCCGGGCGTCCAGCAGCTTGTAGAGAATGAACAGCACCGCCAGCACGCAGCCCCCCAGGGTCCCTTTGGGCATCTGGGGCGGAATCAAGCCCTCACCTCCACTATCTTGTTTTGCAAGGTAGTAGGTTCGTCAAGAGGGGCGGAGCATTTTTCTCCGGAGACGGAGAAGTTCTTTCAAAACTGTCAGATTCTTGAAAGAAGCAGGACAGATTCCCCTGTTAAAGTGTATGGTGTCGAAATGCAAGAACGCTTTTATGGAGGCAATGGCTATGGTGATTTTAGAAACCAAGGAACTGAAAAAATATTACGGCGCCGGGGACACAGAGGTCCGGGCCCTGGACGGGGTGGATCTGTCCGTGGAAAGCGGGGAGTTTGTGGCCATCGTGGGCACTTCCGGCTCCGGCAAGTCCACGCTGCTGCATATGCTCGGCGGGCTGGACCGGCCCACCTCCGGCACCGTCACCGTAGACGGGCGGGACATCTTCTCTTTGAAAGACGAGGCCCTGACCATCTTCCGCCGCCGGAAAATCGGCTTTGTGTTCCAGTCCTACAACCTGGTGCCGATTTTAAGCGTGTGGGAAAACATCGTGCTGCCCATCCAGCTGGACGGGGGCAAGGTGGATGAGCGCTACGTGGGCGAGGTCATCGCCGCACTGGGCCTGGAGAAGAAGCTCCGCAGCCTTCCCAACCAGCTCTCCGGCGGCCAGCAGCAGCGGGTCGCCATCGCCCGGGCCCTGGCCACCAAGCCCGCCATTTTACTGGCGGATGAGCCCACCGGCAACCTGGACTCCAAGACCAGTCAGGATGTGCTGGGGCTGATGAAGGTCACGGGCCAGAAATTCTCCCAGACCATGGTGATGATCACCCACAATGAAGAGATCGCCCAGATGGCCGACCGCATCGTCCGCATTGAGGACGGGCGGATCGTGACGCGGTAAGGGGGGCGGGATCATGAACGTGGCAAACCGCAAGTGCGTACGGCAGCTTTCCTTTCGGAGCCTGCGGGCCAACCGGACCCGGAACATCGTGGCGGTGCTGGCCATCGCGTTGACCACGGTGCTGTTCGCCTCCCTGTTCACCATCGCCCTGTCCATCAACGACGGCATTCAGCAGAACAACTTCCGCCAGGCGGGCGGCTGGTCCCACGGGACCTTCAAGTACCTGACGGAGGAGCAGTTTGAGGAATTGAAGGACGATCCCCTCATCGAATCCTGGGGCCTGCGGCGATTTTTGGGCATGCCAACGGGCGTCCCCTTCAATAAGTCCCATGTGGAGATCGGCTACTCCGACGCAAACCAGGCCCATTGGATGTACTGCGACCCCGTGGAGGGCCGCCTGCCGGAAGAGGGCACCAACGAGGCCGCCACCGACACCCGGGTCCTGGCGCTTCTGGGCCTGGAGCCGGAGATCGGGGCCGAGTTCACCGTCACCTTCTATGTGGACGGCCACAAGACCACCCAGACCTTCACCCTCTGCGGCTGGTGGGAGTACGATGAGGCCATCGTGGCCAACCACATCCTAATCCCCGAAAGCCGAGTGGACGCGGTGCTGGCCGAAGTGGGCGGCACCCCGCCGGGCAGCGATGGCATGACCGGCAAATGGAACCTGGACGTGATGCTGAAAAACGGTGCCCGCAGCATCGCCCAGGACCTCAATCAGATTTTGGAAAATCACGGCTATCAGAACCAGACCCCGGGAGAGAACTTCATCAACCTGGGTATCAACTGGGGCTACACCGGGGCCCAGCTGTCGGAAAACCTGGACCTGCCCACCCTGGCGGTGATGGTGGTAATACTGGTGCTGATCATCTTCACCGGGTACCTTATCATCTACAACGTCTTCCAGATCTCCGTGGCAGGCGATATCCAGTTCTACGGTCTGCTGAAAACCATCGGCACCACGCCCCGGCAGCTGCGGCGGATCATCCGTACCCAGGCGCTGGCCCTGTCTGCGGCGGGTATCCCCATTGGACTGGTGCTGGGCTGGCTGGTGGGCGGCGCCCTGGTGCCTGTGGTGGTGGAGCAGCTCAACGGCGTGGTATCCGCGGTGTCGGTGAATCCCGCTATCTTCCTGGGCGCGGCGGTATTCTCCTTGTTGACGGTGCTGCTCTCCTGCCGCAAGCCCGGCCGCATGGCGGGAAAGGTCTCCCCCATTGAGGCCCTGCGCTATACCGAGGGCTCCAGCAGCAAAAAGACCGGCCGGGCCGGAAAAAACGTATCCCTTCTGTCCATGGCCTGGGCCAATCTGGGCCGCAGCCCGGGCAAGACAGCGGTAACCATCCTGTCGCTGTCCCTGGCGGTAGTGCTGCTGACCCTGACCGTAACGCTGGCAGGCAGCTTCGACATGGACAAATACACCGCCAACTTCACCGCCAGCGACTTCATCCTGGCGGACGCAGGCCAGTTCCAGATCGGGAGCAACGGCTTTAATGATGAAAAAGCAATCCCTCAGGAGGTCATTGACGCCGCGGACGCCCAGAGCGGCATCACGGAAAGCGGCCGCATCTATGGCAAGACCGGCCCGGCTCTGGAGTTTGTCACCGAGGAGTATTACCGCTTCATCCAGGGACAGTGGAACACCCAGAAGCAGCTGGACGAAGCCATCCGCAATATGGACCGCACGCCGAAGGGCCTTCTGGCAGACCAGGTGCAGCTCTACGGCATGGACCCCTTCGCCCTGGACTACCTGACGGTGCTGGAAGGAGACCTCTCCAAGCTCTCCAATCCCAACGGGAACTATATCGCCGCCGTATACAGCGAAGATGACTACGGCAAGCCGGACATGGGCAGTCACTGGGCCGGGCTGGGGGACACGGTGACCATCCGCTATGTGGAGGAATACGAATACTATGACGTGGATACCGGCGAGGTCTACGGCCCCTGGGAAAATGTGCCAGGAGGCGCCAAGTATGCGAATCGGGCGGCAAAGTATCGGGATGTGGACTACACGGTGACGGCCCTGGTAACGGTGCCTTACGCCTTTTCCTACCGCTACTACGGCGCCGACGAGTTCGTGATGGGCAGCGAAACCTTTGTCCGGGACACCGGCACCGACTGCGTCATGTACTACGCCTTCGATGCCACCGACGAAGCCACCCCCGCCATGGAGGAATTTCTGTCCGAGTACACCAGTACCCAGAATTCCCAGTTCGACTACGAGAGCAAAGCCTCCTGCGCCGGAGAGTTTGAGAACTTCCGGGCCATGTTCTTGCTGCTGGGC
>JAHHSB010000133.1 GCA_020025415.1 Oscillibacter sp.
GCAATATGATTAATAGACAAAGAGTTTACATCCGTTTTTCATAAAAGCGCAGCACGCCTCATAGGATAGCGCGAGGTGATGCAGCTTGCGCCGGATGAAGAACCGCCGAGTGCCCGGGGGGGAGCGTACCGTCCCCCTTTTTCCTTTGATCTTGTTGACGGGCTTTTTTCTTTTGGGTTTGATTTTGGGACAGGTACTGTGTGCCAGGATTCCGGGGGAGACTTCTCGGGAGCTGACACGTTACTTAACAGATTATCTCCAGCTGGGAGAGGGGGCCGGGCGCTCTGCCAAGGCGCTGCTTTCCGCCCTGCTGATTTACTTTCGTTATCCCCTGCTGGCTTTTTTGCTGGGCTTTGCATCGGTGGGGATTTTGCTGCTGCCGGTGGTTTCGGCGGTCTACGGATTTTTCCTTTCTTTCTCTGTTTGCTGTTTTGTTGCGGTATTCGGAACCGGCGGCCTTTTGCTGGCCGTCTCGGTTTTGGGCATTCGGTGCCTGTTGGCATTGCCGTGTTATTTTTTTCTGGCGGTTCCCGCGTTTGAAGCTTCGGCTTCTCTGGCTGCCGTTTCCTTCGGCGGCGGAAAGCGGGCGGCGCCGGTGGTCTATGGCTCCAAATGGTGGGCGCGGCTGTTCACCGCAGTGTCGATCCTGTTGGCCGGCACGGTGGCGGAGCTATTTTTAACGCCGATCCTGCTGCGTTTTGCACTGGAGCGGGTATTGTGATCAGAGAACAAGCAGAGAGAGGGGGAGATTTCGTGGCAGTGGATTATGTGGCGGATTACGGGGAGTTTCTGGCTTCGGAAAAGCACGCTTCTCAAAATACCATCAGTTCCTATCTGCGGGATGTCTCCCAGTTCCAGGATTACCTGCGGGCTTATCAGAACACGGAGCTGCAGCGGGCGAAGCCGGAGATGGTGCAGAATTATATGTCCTGGATGCAGGGACATGGAAAATCTGCCTCCTCGGTGACGCGCTTTGTGGCCTCCATCAAATCGTTTTATAACTACCTTTGCTCCGTCGGCGGGATGAAAAATAACCCCACCCGGGGCCTGACGGCTGCCCGGGCGGAGCGGAAGTATCCGGAGATCCTGACCAACAAGGAAGTGGAGCTGTTTTTGGAGCAGCCACAGTGTGTGGACGCTAAGGGCTATCGGGACCACGCCATGCTGGAACTGCTCTATGCCACCGGTATCCGGGTCAGTGAGCTGATCTCTCTGGATCTGGAGGATGTGAACCTGGCTGCGGGCTTTATCCGCTGCCGGAGCAAGGGCAAGGAGCGGATCATCCCCCTGTATCATACTGCCGTCAGGGCTCTGCAGGATTATATCCGGGACATTCGGCCCCAGATCATTGCCGACAGTCAGGAAGAGGCCCTGTTTGTCAATATGAGCGGCGAGCGCATGAGCCGCCAGGGCTTCTGGAAGATTATCAAGCACTATCAGGAGAAGGCGGGCATCGCCAAGGATATTACGCCCCACACCCTGCGCCATTCCTTTGCCGTCCATCTGCTGGAAAACGGCGCGGATCTGCGCTCCATTCAGGAGATGCTGGGCCATGCGGATATTTCCTCCACCCAGATCTATACCCATGTGGTCAAACGGCAGCTCAAAGACATTTATAACAAAGCACACCCCCGGGCGTGAAAACGGCAGCACGGCAAACGCCGTGCTGTTTTTTTGCCCGGGGAACCATGCTGGGGAAAATTTTTTGCAGATGGGGAAATGAAAAGGGTCCGGTAAACACTCTATGAGTTAGAAGAAAGGATGAGCCGCCATGGAGCATAGCGAGTTGGCTCAGCGTACCGGGCCGAGACCCGCGCGAGCTGCTGAAATTCACCCTGGATTATATGGATGAAAACGTGCCCGACAGACTGACCATGACCTTCGCCGTCATCGGCGAGCGGGAGGGAGAGGAGTCCAACCGGGTGTCGGAGGACTCCGGACGGGACCGCCCACGAAATGGGAAGCCAGGGCTTTACCACAGGCAGAGAGGAGGACACTGCATTTTCCATGCTGCCTCTGCCGAATTACTTGGAAGACCGGGTGTGGCTGGAGGCTTCGTACTCTCACTCTACTCAAGAGAAAAGCCGCGTGGTGATCCCTATCAAGTAACTTTGCCAAACTGAAATAAACGCGCCTGCCGTCTCGGCGGGCGCGTTTTTCCCGGTTGCGCTTCCCTGGTAAATTTGCTATACTAACAGAGCATGTAAACAGGGGGGAGGAGCGCCATGCGTATCTTGGGGATCGACCCGGGGATCGCCACCATTGGCTTCGGCCTGGTGGAGTCGGAGCGGGCTCAGGTTCATATGGTGACCTACGGGGCCATCACCACGCCGGCGGGCCTGCCTTTAAGCCGGCGCCTTTTTCAGATCGACCGGGATATGGAGGAGCTGATCGGAAAGCTCCGACCGGATGTGATCTCTATTGAGGAGCTGTTTTTCAACACCAATATTACCACTGGCATTGCCGTGGCCCACGGGCGGGGGGTCATCCTCTGCGCTGCGGAGCGCTGCGGTATTCCGCTGCATGAATATACCCCCTCCCAGGTCAAGCAGGCGGTGGTGGGGTACGGCAAGGCGGAAAAGCGCCAGGTGATGCAGATGGTCAAAATGATCCTCAAGCTCAAGGCCGTGCCCCGGCCGGACGACGCGGCCGACGCCCTGGCCCTGGCTATCTGCCATGCCCGCAGTGCTACCTCGCTGCTGCGGCAGAATCCGGAGGCCAAGCAGACGATATAAGGAGCGGATACCATGTTTTACTATCTCGACGGCACCGTGGCAGAGATCCTGCCCAACCTGGCGGTGATCGATTGCGGCGGTGTGGGCTATGCCTGTAAGACTACCAACAACACCCTCTCTCGGCTGAAAAAGGGACAGCGGGGCCGGGTGTATACTTACCTCAACGTGGGCGAGGGAATCTTTGAGCTCTACGGCTTCGCTGCCCAGAACGAGCTGAACAGCTTCAAGCTGCTGCTGAGCGTGTCCGGCGTGGGCCCCAAGGCGGCGCTGGCCATCCTCTCTGCCTCCACGCCGGAGAATCTGGCCATGGCCGTTATCACCGGGGATGAAAAGGCCCTGACGGCGGCGCCTGGCATCGGCAAGAAGATCGCCCAGCGCATCATTCTGGAGCTCAAAGACAAGATGCAGAAGGAGACCGCCGGCGGGCTGGATTTTTCCAGCAGGCAGGGAGCACCTGCACCCGCTGCCTTCGGCAGCAAGGCTGCCGAGGCGGCCGCGGCCCTGGCGGTGCTGGGCTACTCCTCTCAGGAGGCGGCCGCGGCCCTCAAGGGTATCGATACAGAGACATTGCCTCTGGAGGAGATCATCCGTCAGAGCCTGAAGAAAATGGTGAAGTGACGGCTGCCTGAGCGGCAGGAAGGAGAAAGCGCATGGCAAAGTACGAACGGTCCTTTACTGGTGATTTTCATGCTGCCCTCTCCCGGCTGGAGAGCGCGATACTGGATGGCAGCGTTTCTACCAGCTATGAAGACGGCAGCGACTATGCTGACGGGGACTTCCGCTGTGCCATCCGGGTATATGAACGGTACAGCTGGTCCGGCGGCAACCGGGTCAGTTTGAACCTGACCTTGGTGGGCCGGGGACACGATCTATTCCTCTCGGTCATTACCTCCGGCGGCAGCCAGGCGCTGCTTTTCAAGATCAACACCTGGGGTGAGGACGCATTTCTGAATACCATTCGGGAAGTTGCGGACAGCCTGTGACAGGC
>JAHHSB010000134.1 GCA_020025415.1 Oscillibacter sp.
CCGCATCTCCAACGTGGCTGAGATGAACAGGATCATCTCCCAGGGTGGGGCCACCCAGATGATCCTGTCCCAGGAGGCCATGATGGAAAAGAAGATCGGCGACATCGCCGAGGAGATCGCCGGGCGCAAGGATGTGCGTTTCGTGATGATCGCCGGCCCCTCCTCCTCGGGCAAGACCACCTTCTCCCACCGCCTGTCCACCCAACTCTTGGCCTGCGGCCTGCGGCCCTATCCCATCGCCACGGACAACTACTTTAAAAACCGGAACGAGACTCCCCGGGACGAAAACGGCCAGTACGACTTTGAAAGTCTGGGCGCCATGGATGTGGCCCAGTTCAACGAGGACATGAGCCGGCTGCTCCGGGGCGAGACGGTGGAGATCCCCCGCTTCAACTTTAAAAAGGGCATGCGGGAATACGCCGAGGATTTTCTCACCCTGGGTCCCCGGGACGTCCTGGTGATCGAGGGGCTTCACTGCCTGAACGATCAGTTCTCCTACGCCCTGCCCAAGGAGAGCAAGTATAAGATCTACGTCAGCTGCCTGACCACGCTGAACGTGGACGACCACAACCGCATCCCCACCACCGACACCCGCCTGCTGCGCCGCATCGAGCGGGACGCTCGCACCCGGGGCTACAACGCCCAGGACACCATCCGCCTGTGGCCCTCCGTCCGCCGGGGGGAGGAACACAACATCTTCCCCTATCAGGACAGCGCCGACAAGGTCTTCAACACCGCCCTCGTATATGAGACGGCCCTGCTCAAGCCCTATGTGGAGCCGCTGCTGTTCGGCGTGCCCAAGGACAGCCCCGAGTATGTGGAGGCCAAGCGGCTTTTGAAATTCCTGAATTATTTCCTGCCCCTCCCATCCGACGATGTGCCCAAGACCTCGCTGCTGCGTGAGTTCATCGGCGGCGGCTGCTATCACGCCTGATCTGCAGGGAGGCATTCACGCAGGGAGGCCATCCGGTTTTCTTCCGGCTGGCAGGCAGCGGCCCCTGGAACGCAAAAAACTGCCATAGGCATGAAAGGAGCTGCATACCATGCAGTATAGACGCGGCAAGCACGGAGAGGAGATCTCCGTCCTGGGCTACGGCTGTATGCGCTTTACCCGCAAGGGCGGGCGGATCCTGCTGGACAAGGCCGAATCCGAACTGATGGCCGCCCTGGATGCAGGGGTGAACTATTTCGACACCGCCTACATCTACCCCGGCAGTGAAGCGGCCCTGGGGGAGATCTTCCGGCGCAATCACTGCCGGGAAAAGCTGATGATTGCCGCCAAGCTGCCCCAGTACCTGCTCCGCTCCCCCCGGGGCATCGACCGCTTTTTCGATGAGGAGCGCCAGCGGCTGCAGACCAACTATATCGATTTCTACCTGATGCATATGCTCCCCGGCCTCGCGGGCTGGGAAAAGCTCCGAGCCCTGGGCATTGAGGAGTGGATCCGGCGGAAAAAGGAGGCCGGGGAGATCCGGAACATTGGCTTTTCCTACCACGGGGACAGCGCCGCTTTTTTGCAGCTGCTGGACGCCTATCCCTGGGACTTCTGCCAGATCCAGTATAACTATATGGATGAGACCTCCCAGGCCGGCCGCAAGGGATTGGAGGAGGCCGCCCGTCGGGGGATCCCGGTGATCATCATGGAGCCCCTTCGGGGCGGGCAGCTGACCGACCGCCTTCCCGCCCCCGCCAGGGAGCTGCTGGAGCGGGAGGGCCGGGGCCGCTCGGCGGCGGAGTGGGGCCTGTCCTGGCTGTGGGATCAGCCGGGGTGTACCTGCGTGCTCTCGGGCATGAACTCCCTGGCCATGGTAGAGGAAAACTGCCGGGCGGCAGACCAGTCCAGACCCGGCGCTTTCACGGCGGAGGATTTCGCCCTCATCGACCAGCTGCGGCAGATCCTGGACGCGTCCATGCGCATCGGCTGCACCGGCTGCGGCTACTGCCAGCCCTGCCCACAGGGGGTGAATATCCCCGGGGTCTTCCGCTGTCTCAACGAGATCCCGGTGGACGGACTGCGCCGGGCCCGGCGGGAGTACCTGCAAAATAATGGCCTGCGCCGCCCCTCCACCGGGGCCGGGCAGTGCATCGGCTGCGGCGCCTGTGAGACCCGCTGCCCCCAGCACCTGCCCATTCGGGAGGGACTGGCCCAGGCGGCACGGGAGCTGGAAGATGTGCGCTACCGGGCGGCGGAGACTGCCTACCGTCTGCTCAAGCTGTAAAATCCCGGGGGCCGGGCGGCCCAAAAGGCCTTCCTTTTGGCTCCCATCCCATAAAACGGCAGCGTCTCCCGTGGGAAAGTTCCTTGTCAAATGGCCGGGGGCGTGTTAAAATAAGGTTAACCCCTGCGGGCCTGTCCCCGGGGGCTCAGCGGGAAGATCCGGCGCCGGTTCGGCAGGCCGTTTCCCGGTTTTTCGGGCTCTTTCCTTTTTTTGCGCAACTTTTGCCTTCCCGGAGATGGCGGGCCTTGACAAAAAACCCCACCGTCTTTATACTGATTTATTGGGCGGGACTGCTGCCACGCCGCAGTATCGTTGCGCCCAACTTTCCACGGTCGGACCGTATGAATGGAAAGCAGGCTGGGCCCGCACCATGTCCGGCCGATGCCAACAAAGGAGCAGTCAAAACATGAAACCTGAGCAAACTCTGCCCTGCTTTCCCGAGGTCAAAAACTACGTCTTTGTGGGCGAGGCCGGCTGCGGAAAAAGCGAGCTTGCCATCAACCTGGCTTTCCGTCTGAAAGCCCAGGGAAAGGCCGTTCATTTCTTTGATCTGGACCAGACCAAACCCCTGTTCCGTTCCCGCGATGTAAAAGATGAACTTGCCGATGCGGGAATCGAGTTCCATTACGTTGAGCAGTTTCAGGACGAGCCGGTCATCACCGGCGGCGTGCGTGAGCAGCTCGCCGGACCGGACAGCTGCGTGCTGGACGTGGGCGGCGACGACATCGGCAGCCGTGCTGTGGGCGGCTTCGCCAATCTGATTAACCAGCCCCAGACCGTTGTGTACTTTATCCTGAACCCCTTCCGTCCCTGGTCCCGGACGCTGGAGGCCATCGACGGGACCCTGAGCGCCATCCTGGAGATCTCCCATATCGAGAAGTTCCACATCATCTGCAATCCCAACTTCGGCTTCCAGACCACCGTGGAAGAGGCCCTGGATGGGATCCGCCAGGCTGAGGAGCATCTGCAGGGCCGGATCTCCATGGACTTTGTGGTTGCCCGGGAGGACATTGCCGCCGAGGTAGCGGCCAATACCACGTATTCTGTATTTCCCATGCATCTCTACCTGACCTATCCATGGGACAGAACATAAATTAACAGAAAAGGAAGTGTATTTATGGCAAAGTTGGAAATCAGCAAGGAGAACTGCAAGAGCTGCGGCTACTGCATCAAGTATTGCCCCAAGAGCGTACTTGAGATTGGTACCGGCATCAACAAGAAGGGCTACCAGTATGTGGTCGTGAAGAACCAGGAAGCCTGCATCGGTTGCAAGCTCTGCGCCACCGTGTGCCCGGATGCTGCCATCGAAATCTACAAATAATCTGTAAACAGAAAGGAATTTTGAAATGGCAAAAGTGTTTTTGAAAGGCAACGAGGCCGTTGCCGAGGCTGCCGTGCGTTCTGGCTGCAGATTTTACGCCGGTTATCCGATTACTCCCCAGAATGAGATCCCCGAGTACATGTCCCGTCGTCTGCCCGAGG
>JAHHSB010000135.1 GCA_020025415.1 Oscillibacter sp.
CCAGTGCGCGGCGGAGCACTTTAGCGGCGAGTTTGACACGGTGAGCTGGGTGCCGCGCACAGCGGCGGAACGGGAGTTTTATATGAAATCCATTTTACTCATCGGTCTGGGGCGTTTTGGCCGCCATACCGCCATCAAGCTCAACCAGCTCAAGCATCAGGTCATGGCCGTGGATCAAAACGAGGAGCGGGTCAACGCGGTGCTGCCCTATGTCACCAACGCCCAGATCGGAGACAGCACCAACGAGGACTTCCTCCGTTCCCTGGGGGTGCGGAACTTTGACGTGTGCATCGTGGCCATCGGCGACAATTTCCAGAGCTCTCTGGAAACCGCCTCGCTGCTCAAGGAGCTGGGTGCCCAGCAGGTGGTGGCCCGGGCTTCCCAGGATGTGCAGGCCAAGTTCCTGCTGCGCAACGGTGCCGATGAAGTGGTCTATCCGGAAAAGCAGCTGGCCACCTGGACCGCCATCCGCTACAGCGCCGACCATATCTTTGGCTACATCGAACTTTCCGACGACTATGCCATCTTTGAAGTCTCCGTCCCCCCGTCCTGGATCGGCCGGACCATCAGCCAGCTGGACGTGCGCAAGCGCTTCAATGTGAACATCCTGGCCATCAAGCAAAATGGCAAGATTTCCATGACGGTCATCACCCCGGATACCAGCCTGCCGGAAGACGGCAACCTGTTGGTCCTGGGCTCTTACCGGGACGTACAGAAGTGCTTCCATATCTGACCGCCTCCGCCTCTCCAGTCCGGCCGGGCGGGTTGGATTCCCACCTTTCAAAATTCCGGCAGATCTGGTAAAATGCTGCCGGGAGGTGTTGGCATGAAACGCACCGAGCACATGCAAGAAATTCCCCGGCCGGAGCGCCGGGGCCGACTGAAAATCTTTTTTGGATATGCCGCCGGGACCGGCAAGAGCTATGCCTGCCTCTGCGCGGCCCAGGCCGCCCGGGAGCAGGGTGTGGATGTGGTACTGGGCTATCTGGAGCCTCGTCCCTATCCCCAGACCGCCGCGCTGGCGGAGGGACTGGAGCAGCTTCCGTCCCCGCCCCAGGCTGGGGCGTTCGATTTGGACGGTGCGCTGCGCCGCCGCCCCCAGCTGATCGTGGTGGATGAGCTGGCCTGCTCCAACGCCGCCGATTGCCGCCACGCCAAGCGCTATCAGGACATTCAGGAGCTGCTCACCGCCGGCATCGACGTCTATACCACAGTCAACGTGCAGCACATCGAAAGTCTCAACGACCTGGTCTGCTCCATCACCGGCTTTGCCGTGGAGGAGCGGATCCCCGACTCCGTGTTTGACAGCGCCGATCAGATGGAGCTGATTGACATCGATCCTCAGGAGCTGATGGAGCGGCTGCGACTGCTCCCCATCCCCCAGATCGGCCAGCTGGGCCCGGAAAAGCTGGCCGCCCTGCGGGAGCTGGCCCTGCGCCGCTGCGCCGACCGGATCAACCTGCTCTCTCAGCGGGACCACGCCCGGCAAAGGCGGAATTATTATGCCGACGAGCATGTACTGGTGTGCCTGTCCTCCGCCCCGTCCAACGAAAAGATCATTCGCACAGCGGCCCGCATGGCCCAGGCCTTTCACGGCACGCTGACAGCCCTGTTCGTGGAGGCCCCCGCCTTCGCCTCCATGTCGGAGGAGGATAAGGCCCGCCTGCGGAGCAATCTGCGTCTGGCCCAGCAGCTGGGTGCCACCATCGAAACCGTTTTTGGGGATGACGTGCCCCACCAGATTGCGGAGTTTGCCCGCCTGTCGGGGATCTCCAAGGTGGTCATCGGGCGCAGCACCGCCGCCAGAAAGTGGCTCTTCGGCAAGCCCACGCTGACCGAGAAGCTCATCGCCCTGGCTCCCGGCCTGGATGTTTACATCATCCCTGACGCCGGAGAAGCCCCCTACCGTCCCAAGCGCACCCCCCGGGGAAAGGCGCCCCGGATGCGGGATGTGGGCATGGCCGTGGCGTTTCCGTCCGTGGCAGCTCTGTTGGGCTGCGCCTTCCCGGTGCTGGATTTTTCCCCGGCCAACATCATCACCCTTTACATCCTGGCCGTGATCCTGACGGCCGTGTTTACCACCAGCCCGATATACAGCTCCCTGGCCTCTGTGGTCAGCGTGCTGACCTATACGTTTTTCTTTACCGAGCCCCGCTTTTCCTTTTTGGCCTATGACCCGGGGTATCTGATCACCTTTTTGGTGATGTTCCTGTCCGCCCTGCTCACCGGCTCCCTGGCCTCCCGGCTCAAACAGCACGCCGACCAGGCTGCCCGGGCCGCCTACCGCACGAAGGTGCTGTTTGAGACCAATCAGCTGCTGCAGAAGGCAGAGACCCAGGCGGACATTGTCCAGGGCACGGCCGGCCAGCTGATGAAGCTGCTTCACCGGGACCTGGTGATCTATCTGGCAGAGGGAGATGCGCTGGGAAAGCCCTTCCTCTTCCCCGCAGACGGCTCCACTGCCGCCGCGGATTGGCAAGGGGCGGAAGAGACCTCCGCCGCCGCGTGGGTGCTGAAGAACAACAAGCACGCCGGTGCCACCACCGGAACTTTTTCCCAGGCCCGGTATCTCTACCTGGCCATCCGGGTGGGCAGCCACGTTTACGGCGTGGTGGGCATCGCCATCGGGGAGCAATCTCTGGATGCCTTTGAAAACAGCATTCTCCTGTCCATCCTGGGCGAGTGCGCCCTGGCTCTGGAAAACCAGCGCAACGCCGAGGAGAAGCGCGCCGCGGCCATTTTGGCCAAAAATGAGCAGCTGCGGGCCAATTTGTTGCGCACCATCTCCCATGATCTGCGCACGCCGCTGACTTCTATCTCCGGCAATGCCAGCAACCTGCTCTCCAACGGCGAGCGCTTTACCCCCCAGGAAAAGCAGCAGATTTACGCCGATATTTACGACGACTCCATGTGGCTGATCAGCCTGGTGGAGAACCTGCTCTCCGTCAGCCGGCTGGGGGACGGGCAGCTGCCGCTCCACCTGTCCACCGAGCTGATGGATGAGCTGATCGAGGCGGCGCTGCGCCATGTCAGCCGCCGCAGCGCTGATTATCACATCGAGGTGCGCAGTCCGGAGGAATACCTGCTGGTCCGGGCAGACGCCCGGCTGATCGTGCAGGTCATCATCAACATCGTAGACAACGCCATGAAATATACGCCTCCGGGCTCGGAGATTATCATCTCCAGCCGGCGGGTGGGCCCGGAGGTGGAGGTCTCCATTACCGACAACGGTCCCGGGATCTCTGACGAGGCCCGGGAGCGAGTGTTCGATATGTTCTTCAGCAGCTCCAATCCCATAGCGGACAGCAGCCGCAGCCTGGGGCTGGGCCTGGCATTGTGCAAATCCATCATTACCGCCCATGGGGGCAGCATCCGGGCGGAAAACCGCCAGCCCCACGGCGCAGTCTTCATCTTTACATTACCCGCAGGGGAGGTTTCACTGCATGAATAAACCGCTGATCCTGGTCGTCGAGGACGACCCACCCATCCGCAATCTCATCACCACCACGCTGCGGGCTCATGAGTACCGCTTTCTCACCGCCGCCACCGGCGAGGAGGCAGTAATGGAAGCCTCCTCTCACAACCCGGATATCGTGCTGCTGGATCTGGGACTGCCGGATCTGGACGGGATCGAGGTCATCCACCACATCCGCGC
>JAHHSB010000136.1 GCA_020025415.1 Oscillibacter sp.
AGCAACTGCTCTATGGCGTTTGACGAAGAACTGGTTCTCAAAAACATAAATCTCTATATCAATGATAAAGAGTTCCTCACACTGCTTGGCCCCAGTGGCTGTGGCAAAACCACAACCCTGCGGATTATTGGCGGCTTCACGACACCTACATCGGGAGACGTCTATTTTGACGGTGTGAGGATTAATGCTGTCCCGCCGCATCAGCGACAGATCAACACGGTCTTCCAGAAGTACGCCCTTTTTCCCCATCTCAACGTCTTTGAAAATGTGGCGTTTGGCCTGCGGCTCCAGCGGATCCCCGATCCATTGGCTCCCAACGGCAAGCGGAAAGTGAAGCTCAGTGAAGACGAGATCCGGCGGCGGGTTATGGAAATGCTGGAAGTGGTCAGCCTGAAGGGCTTTGAGCACCGCCGGCCCGATGCCCTCTCCGGCGGTCAGCAGCAGCGGGTGGCCATTGCCCGCGCGCTGGTCAACCGGCCCAAGGTGCTGCTTTTGGATGAGCCCCTGGGTGCACTGGATCTCAAGCTGCGCAAGGACATGCAGATCGAGCTGAAAAAGATCCAGCAGCAAGTGGGCATCACGTTCATTTATGTGACCCATGACCAGGAAGAAGCCCTGACCATGTCCGACACCATCGTGGTGATGGACCAGGGCTCCATTCAGCAGATCGGCACGCCGGAAGATATCTACAACGAGCCCAAAAACGCCTTTGTAGCAGATTTCATCGGCGAGTCCAATATCATTGACGGTATTATGGTGGAGGATCGGGTCGTCCAGCTCTACGGACGGAAATTCCCCTGTGTAGACGGCGGCTTTGCCCCCAACGAGCCGGTGGATGTGGTCATCCGGCCTGAGGATATTGATATCGTTCCCGTGGAACAGGGGCAACTGGTGGGGACGGTGACCAACGTGACCTTCAAGGGTATGCAGTACGACATCATTGTGGATTTCCGGGGCTTTAAGTGGCTGATCCAGACCACGGATCACTCCCCGGTGGGCAGCCGGATCGGCGTGAAAATCGACCCTGATGGCTTCCACATTATGAAAAAGAGCGCATACTCCGGCAAGTTCGGCGATTACAGCTCTTACAGCGAAGAGTACGACGAACTTTCCGACGCAGAGGCAGGTCTGGAACTGGAGCCGGAGGCGGAAGAGGGCGAAGCCCATGAAAAATAAAAAGCTGGCCATCCCCTATGTCATCTGGATGGCAATCTTTGTGGTAGCCCCGCTGATGCTGATCGTGATCTACGCCTTCAGCTCCCGCAGCGGCGGCTTCTCTCTGGATAATTTCGCCAGCATGGCCGCCTACCTGCCGGTTTTCATCCGCTCATTCGTGCTGGCGCTGATCGCCACGGTGATCTGCCTGCTGATCGGTTATCCCATTGCCTATCTCATGAGCCGGGAGGGGCCCGGCTTCCGCCGGACTGCCGTGACGCTGATTATGCTGCCCATGTGGATGAACTTCCTGCTGCGCACCTATTCGTGGATGTCCATTCTGGAAAACACAGGGCTTTTGAATACCTTCTTCCAGAATATCGGCCTGATCGACCTGTACAACACCATTGCCATGCACCTGTCTTCCGATCCGGCCGCCTATGAACCCATTCAATATTTTTCCATGATCAACACCCAGGGGGCCATCGTGCTGGGCATGGTGTATAACTTCCTTCCCTTCATGATCCTGCCTATTTTCACGGTTATCGAAAAGATCGACTACCGCCTGATCGAGGCGGCTCAGGATCTGGGCGCCAGCTCCCGGAGCGTTTTCCGCCGGGTAATCTTCCCCCTGTCTCTGCCCGGGGTCCTCTCCGGCATCACCATGGTGTTCGTCCCCTCCGTGTCCACCTTTGCCATCTCCCGCCTGCTGGGCGGCGGCAAGGTGACGCTGCTGGGCGACCTGATCGAGACGCAATTCTCCGGCAGTGCCTACAACCCCTATCTAGGCTCGGCCATCTCCCTGGTGATGATGATCATCGTCCTGATATGCATGGCCGTGATGAACCGCTTCGGTGAAGGCGAGGAAGGAGCGGTTGCACTATGAAGAAAAACGGTATTGGAAGTCGGCTGATGATCGGCCTGACCTTCTTGTTCCTCTATGCCCCCATCTTCGTGCTGATCGTGTTCTCCTTCAACGCCACGAAAAGCCGCAGCATCTGGGGCGGTTTCTCCCTGCGCTGGTATGCGGAGCTGTTCTCCGACCGGGTGATCATGGAGGCCCTGCGCACCACGCTGTTGGTCTCGGCCATGGCGGCCGTCATCTCCTGCATCGCAGGTACGGCCGCGGCCATCGGAATCTACGCCATGAAGCGCAGGTCCCGCTCGGTGGTTCTGACCATCAACAATATCCCCATGACCAACGCCGACATCATCACCGGTGTCTCCCTTTCCCTGCTGTTCATGCTGGCCATTGAGACCTTCAATTCCACCTTTGGGTTCAACCTGTCCAAGGGCTTTATCACCATGCTCATCGCCCATATCACCTTTGACATTCCCTATGTCATTTTGTCGGTCCTGCCCAGGCTGCGCCAGCTCAACCCCAATCTTTACGAGGCGGCCCAGGACCTGGGCGCCACAGGGCCTGTGGCCTTCCGCAAGGTTATTTTGCCGGATCTGATGCCCGGCATCATCAACGGCTTGCTGATGGCCTTTACCATGTCTATTGACGATTTCGTCATTTCCTATTTTACCGCCGGTGCCAAGGTCTCTACCCTGGCCATGGAGATCTACTCCATGGCCCGCCGAAAAATCAGCCCGGAAATCAACGCCATCTCCACTTTGCTGTTCATTTCCGTGCTGCTGCTTTTGGTCCTGGTCAACGTGCGGGAAAGCCGGCAGGCCTCTCAGGCCCTGCAGCAGCGGGCGGCGCTCTCCCCCCAAAATAATGTTTGATCCTGAAAGGAGTTTTTGGAAAAATGAAAAAAGTAACCTCTCTTGTTCTGGCAGCTTTGCTGCTGGCCCTGCCTCTGACGGGCTGCGGCAGCTCCTCTGACGATTATCCCAACGGCGAGATCAACATCCTCAACTGGGGCGAGTATATCGCCGACGGCACCGACGGCGCCGAGGACATCCTCACCCAGTTTGAAGAAGAGTACGGCATCCGGGTCAACTACAAGGTCTGCCCCGACAACGAAACGCTGTATACCTACCTCAAGCAGGGGGATTCCTATGACGTGATCATCCCCTCCGACTACATGCTTTCCCGTCTGGTCGAGGAGGACATGCTGGAGAAGCTGAACTTCGACAATATCCCCAACGCCTCCGACATCGACCCCAAGTTCGTCAATCCTCCCTATGACCCCGCCAATGAATACTCTGTCCCCTATATGTGGGGTACGGTGGGCATCATCTACAACACGGCCCTGATCGACGAGGAGATCACCAGCTGGTCCGCCCTGTTCGACGAGAAGTACTCCGGCCAGATCCTGATGATCAACAACTCCCGGGACGCTATCGGCTTGGCTCTGAAGTATCTGGGCTATTCCTACAACACCACCAACAAAGACGAGATCACCGAAGCCGTGGACCTGCTGGTGGAGCAGAAGCCCCTGGTGCAGTCCTATGTGATGGATGAGATCTTTGACAAGCTGGAAGCAGAGTGCCGCGAAAAGCTGGAGCACTGTCTG
>JAHHSB010000137.1 GCA_020025415.1 Oscillibacter sp.
GTCTCCAGCTCTCCTTTGCCGCCATGGCAGGCATCTGCCTGGTTACGCCCAATCTTTCCAAAGCGCTTTTAAAGCCGGGCAAGAGGTATAGCCGGATCCGCCGTTTTGTGGCGGGGAATCTCTCCACCTCTCTGGGTGCCACGTTGTTCACCGCGCCGCTGTGTGCGTATTACTTCAACATCTTCTGCCTGATTGCGCCCTTGAGCAACATCCTGTGTCTCTGGGCCGCCGGCTTCATTTTCGTGTCCGGCATGATTGCCGTCGGACTGGGGCTCATCTATCTGCCGCTGGGGATGCTCGTCGGCCTGCTGCCCAGCGTGTTGGTGGGTTACCTTCTGGAGGTGGCGGATCTTCTGGCCGCCATTCCGTATCACGCCCTGTATTTCAGCAATCCCTATCTCAAGTACTGGCTGGTGCTGGCCTACTGCCTGCTGGCGATCTGTTTCCTGGCCCGGGATGGCGGCCGCCGGAAATATCTGCTTGCCTCCGGCGCACTGTGTCTGAGTCTGGTATACACCGTTGGGCTCGGTTCTGCCAGCTATACTTACGGCACCATGCAGGCCCGGGTCCTGGATGTGGGGCAGGGCGCCTGCCTGATGCTCTCTTCCGGCGGGAGCTTTGCGCTGTTGGACTGCGGCAGCAGCAACAGCTGGTACTCTGCCGGGGATATTGCAGCGGACGCTCTTTTGAGCGCTGGCTGCGGAAGCTTGGATTATCTGATCCTCACCCATTATGATGCCGATCATATCTCCGGGGTGGAAGATTTGCTCAACCGCCTTCCGGTGGAACGGCTGATCGCTCCTGCGGGTGGGGATGACAGTGAGATCAAAACCCAGATCCTAGAGGCGGCAGAACAAGCCGGTGTGGAGCTGTATGTTCCCGCCGAACTGACGGAGCTTCCCCTTGGTGATGCGGCGCTGACGGTCTATCCGCCGGTAGGCGACGGGGAGGACAACGAACAGGGGCTATCCCTGTTGTGTTCAGCCGGGGATTTCGATATTCTGGCCACCGGTGATATGAACAGCGCCACGGAGCGGATCCTGCTGGA
Organism: Oscillibacter sp.; assembly: GCA_020025415.1. GTDB lineage: Bacteria > Bacillota > Clostridia > Oscillospirales > Oscillospiraceae > Oscillibacter. Next base: position 1,049 of record JAHHSB010000137.1, read on the forward strand.
GCACTATGATCTTCCGGACATCGAGGTGCTGATTGCCGGCCATCACGGTTCCAAGTACTCTACCTCCGAAGAGCTGCTGGAAAGCGTTCGTCCGGAGGTGGCGGTGATCAGCGCGGGCAGCAACAGCTACGGCCATCCTGCCGAGGAGGTGCTTCGCCGCCTTGCTGACAGCGGAGCGGCGGTATATCGCACAGACCTGCAGGGGACCATTGAACTGACAGTGAATTGAGGAAACACTATGGCAAGTACAAAGAAGAGCAGCCGCGCTGCTGCCGGATTTCAAAAGTTGAAAAGCGACCTGGCTGCCGATACCCTGGGCTGCGCTTATATCTTTCACGGCCAGGAGAGCTATCTGCGGGAATATTACCTGGGCCAGGTGCGTAAAAAACTGGTGCCGCCGTCCTTTGAAGAATTCAACTACCACCCGCTGGACGGCCGGGACCTGACGCTCCAGACCCTGGCCGAAGCTATGGAGGCCATGCCCATGATGGCCCAGAGGACGCTGGTGGTGGTGACGGATTTTGACATCTTCAAGCTGCGGGAAGAGCAACGGGAGGAGCTGATCTCCCTGCTGGGTGACCTGCCGGAATACCTGTGTCTGATCTTTGTATACAGCACCCTGGCCTATCAGCCCAACCGCAGCATGAAAAAACTCTGCAAGGCGATTTCCGACCATGTGGAGGTAGTAGAGTTCCAAGTGGCCGACAGCAGTGACCTGGTGGAGTGGATCGGTCGCCGCTTCCGGGCACTGGGCAAGGAGATCGACCGCCAGACGGCGGAGTATCTCATCTTCCTGTGCGGTAATCTGATGACCGGATTGGTGCCGGAGATCCAGAAGATCGGGACCTACGCCCGGGGCAAGCGCATCACCCAGCAGGATATCGACGCAGTGGCCGATCCCGTGCTGTCGGCGGAGGTCTTCCGCCTGTCCGACGCGGCGCTGGCCGGGAACTACGACCGGGCGGCATCCATCCTGGGGGACCTTTTGAAAATGCAGACGGAGCATCTGCTGATCCTGGGCGCCCTAAGCAGTCAGCTGCGCCGCATCTACACCGCCCGGCTGGCCATTGACAGCGGCAAGGACCGCTACTGGCTGATGGACCTGTGGGGATATTCCTCCGACTATCCGGTCAAGCTGCTGCTCTCGGCGGCGAAAAAGACCACCCGAGACTGGTGCGCCGGGGCCGTGCGGATGTGCCAGGAGCTGGACCGGCGGCTCAAAAGCGAGCGGGGCGTGGACAGCGCCAGTGAGCTGAAGCTGCTTCTGGTTCGCCTGGCGGAGTCCCGCTGAGGAAGGAGAGGGCCATGGAGAAAATTCGGGAGGTCATCCTAGTGGAGGGCCGCTACGACAAAAACACCCTTTCCCAGATTGTGGACGCCACCATCATTACCCTGGGCGGTTTTTCCGTGTTCAACGATCGGCAAAAGCTCTCGTTGCTGCGCCGGCTGGCCCAGGAGAGGGGCCTGATCATTCTAACCGACAGCGACGGCGCGGGCTTTGTCATCCGGAATTATCTTAAAGGCGCGCTGCCAGCCAACCGGGTCAAGCAGGCCTATATCCCCGACATCCGGGGGAAGGAACGGCGCAAACGCGCACCGGGAAAAGAGGGCAAGCTGGGCGTAGAGGGGATGCGGCCGGAGGTGCTGCTCCAGGCGCTGCGAAACGCCGGTGCCACCTTTGAAACGGGGGACTGTCTGCCCCAGCGGCAAGAGCTCATCACCAAGGCGGATCTGTTTGCCTTGGGGCTGACAGGGGCCGGGAACAGTGCTGCCCGTCGGGCCCGGCTGCAGCAGGAACTGGATCTTCCCGCCCATTTGAGTGCCAACGGCCTGCTGGATGTCCTAAACGTTTTGTATACCAGAGACGCATTTTTGCAGGAGTTTTCAAAAAAAGAATAATTTGAAGAATTTCCACTTTGAGCTTCCGAAAATTCGACACGATTTGACAAAATTCACGGTATTTCCGTGATACCATTTTCTTGCAGCTTCCTTTTGGGGCAAGGAATGAGAAGAGGAGAGAAGCGAATATGGAGATGCGGGCTTATTTGGTGGGGAGCAAAGTCGTGGGAGGAAGGACGGTGGAATACCGCCTTCTGGCAGAACCTTTCGGCGAACAGCTGGAGCAATACGGGGTGGAGATCACCGCCGCCGGAATAAGCAGTTCCATTGGCGGCATCTGCCTGTCTCAAGGGAAAATTCTGGACCTGATCAGGCTGCTCATCCGCAATGAAGTAACGCCCCTGGGGCTTCGGGATGTGGTGGATGACTGGCTGCTGGCCTGAAAAGAGAGGGGGCCCTGGGGGAGGGCAAACCCCCATAAGGGCGCAAAGTGAACCGAAGGTAACCGATACGGGAAAGCCGGTCCAGTTAAACACTGGACCGGCTTTTTATATACCAAAATTTACAGCTGCACACTACGAATGCTTCTTGCAGAGACGTAAAAACACACAAACGAATGCAATTAAATCCATCATTATGT
>JAHHSB010000138.1 GCA_020025415.1 Oscillibacter sp.
GCGATGGCCAGGTTGCCGGGCAGGGTCCAGATGGTGGTGGTCCAGATCACGAAGAAGAGCTTTTCTTTATCGAAGCCGGGGAGCTTGCCGCCGTCGTCGTGCATGGGAAACTTCACATACACGGTGGTGCAGGGATCGTCCTGATACTCGATCTCCGCCTCGGCCAGGGCGGTCTCATCCTTGGGGCACCAGTACACGGGCTTGAGGCCCTTGTAGATATAGCCCTTCTTGTACATCTCACCGAAGACCTTCACCTCCTCGGCCTCGAAGCCGGGGTGCATGGTGGCGTAGGGGTGGGCCCAGTCGCCGATGATGCCCATGCGCTGGAAGCCCTCGCTCTGCACGTCCATATAGTGCTGGGCGAACTCCTGGCAGGCGGTGCGGAACTCGGGCACGGACATCTTCTTCCGGTCCAGCTTGTTCTGCTTGATGATGGCGGATTCAATGGGCATGCCGTGGTTGTCCCAGCCGGGGATATAGGGGGTGTAATAGCCCCGCATGGCGTAGGAACGGACGATAAAATCCTTCAGGGATTTGTTCAGGGCATGGCCCATGTGCAGCGCACCGTTACTAAACGGCGGGCCGTCGTGCAGGCTGAAGCGGGGCTTGCCCTCGTTTTTCTTCAGCAGCTCGTTGTAAACATCGCTCTTCTGCCAGCGCTCCAGCATCTCCGGCTCCCGCTTGGGCAGGCCCGCCCGCATGGGAAAGTCCGTTTTGGGCAGGTTGATGGTCTTGTTGTAATCCATATGCTTCCTCCTATATCGTTGCGATTATGCCTGATATTCCACGATCACGGTCCTGCAGCTTTTGCAGATCCAGGCCGGCGGGTCCTTGCCTCCCCTTTGCAGATCCACATCCTCTTTCCCCAGCAGGGCCGTCAGCTTTCCGGCTCGGCGGGTCCAGAGGATAGCGTTGGGAGAGTACAGCCAGCCGGCGGTCATTTCCTTCCCGCACTTGGGACAGTTCACTTCCACACCTCCCGGAAAAAATGAAAAAGCGCTTTGTCTCTTTTTCAAGAGACAAAGCGCTTGGAAACACTCTGCGGTACCACTCTTGTTGCCGCCCCTTTGCGGGAAACGACCCCTTCGCTGCCTGCCATCACAGGCCGGTGCTCTAACGGGCACCACACGTCCACGCTTACTCGCGTCGTCTTTCAGCAGGAGGCTCCAAGGTGATTTTCCTCTCCCGGCCCTGACCGCCTTGCACCAAACGGCGGCTCTCTTCGCAGGGGACGGAATCATACTCGTCCTTATCCACGCCAAAATGTTCGATTCGAGGAATATCTTATCACGTTTCCCCGGATTGTCAACCGCTTTTGGAGCAGTTTTTACCCGGATTTTACGGAAGGAAGCCCCGCGCCCTATCGCAAAGCGTAAAGGGACGCCCCCGGCCGGGGGCGTCCCTTTTGATGTATGCGGCGGTCGCCTTATTGATAACGGTAAGCCTTAGCGGCATATTCATCCACACAGTGCAGGAACATATCGTGGCTGTGGAACTCCATCAGCTGACTGCCTTCCGCCTCATGGAAGGAAACAATCTTCTGCCGGGTATCCACCCAGATCCGCCAAGGGTGGGACTCATGCGTTGTTCTCTCCATTCTGAAATTCCGCTCCTTTCCGCAAACTTCCTGTCATAAAATAAGACGCATTTCCCCTGCAAAAGGTTTCTGAAATTCTGGGATTTTTCAAAAAATTTTTAAATTTTACCCATTTAAAGATGCGTCCGCTGCCTCCAGGGCCTCCAGAGCCGCGGCTGCATCGGCCCGGAAGTCATCCCAGGCCCGGGAATTTTCCACATAGTACAGGGGGCATTCCTTGCCGGAGACGTCATAGTGGCGGATGACCTCCGTCTCGGGGTCCAGGTCAAACTCCCGGCACAGCCAGGCCGTCAGCTCCACCGCCCGGGCATAAGTAACGTCAGAAAACTTTCCCGTCTCATCCGGGTGGCAGACCTCGATGGCCACGGAATCGTCGTTGCGGGAGTTGGAGGCGTAGGCCACCTCCGTCAGGGGCACGCAGGAGAGCACCTCCCCGTCCAGCCCCACGACAAAGTGGGCGCTGGCATAGGTCCCGGTCTTGCCGGAGGAGAGGGACTCAAAGTAATTCCGGTTGGCCTGGGCGGTGGTGCCGGGGTTGCCCACATAGTGGATGACCACGGCGCTGATCTTCCGGAGCTCCGTGCCCGGCCGGGACCAGGGGTTCACCGTCAGGTAATCCTCCTCCACGTAATCGGGCAGCTTCACGCCTTCTCCCGGCAGGCCCCGGTTCGCCGCGTACAGCCAGATCCCGCCCCCGCAGAACAGGGCCAGCACCAGGCACAGCACCACGAACCGGGGATTGAGCCGCCGACGGCGTCTTCTTTTGCACTGCGTCACATTCAGGCCTCCATATAGACGCCGGCATCCGCCTTTGTGTCAGCCATTCCCGCGCCGCCGGCATAGGGGATGGTCTCCTTGTTCTCTTCCATGCCGTAGCGTTCGGGGTACAGCTCTCCGTAGGTCAGCAGCTGCCCCTGCTGCACCGCACCCATCTCCAGCAGGCACCGGACGGTCTCGGTCATCTCCGGGGTCAAGGTGATGTCGATGGTGGGCGTCTCTACGGTATCTTCTTTTCCGGCAGAATCGCCCTCGTAACGGAACGACAGCGACAGATATAGCGCGTAGTCGTCGGCGTCGGTATCGCGGAACCAGTCCACGTCGCCCCAGCGGCCCGCCGCGGCGTCCCGTCCCACGGCCTCCAGCACCGCCGCAGCCTCCCGGCTGGAGAAGCTATATGCGTAGCCTTCCCCGTAGTCCATCCAGATCTCGCCGCCGTCGACGGTATAGCGGGGGTCATGGAGATACAGGCGCTTTTCCCGCATGGGCTGGCTGTTAAGCAGCTGATCCAGCTGGTATTCATAGGTACCTTCCTGGTTCAGGCGGCTTTCCCGGATGGGAACATCGTAGAACCGGCGCAGCGTGTCGCCATTGGTGAGCTGATATTTCAGCTGCACGGTGGCATTGAGCACGTTCTCCTCTTCCTCGTAGAAATGATTGCTGTAAAAATTGTTGCCCGCGGCGATGAGCTCATCCTTATCCGCCGCGATGGTCCGGTGGAGCTCCAGCACCTGCTCCAGCAGGGCATCGTCCTCCCCGGCGCGGAGGGTATAATCGTTCCCGTAGGCATAAAGTTCCAGGGTCTGCACTTCATCAGCAGAGGGTACCCGAGCGGCAATACCCAGCACATCCAGCTGCAGGCAGGCCACCACGGCCACGCAGACCACCGCCACAGCCGCCGCGCCGGGCAGGCTGCCCCGCCGGAACACCCGGACGGTCTTGGCCAGCAGCATGGACGCAGCGTAATAGCCGATCAGGCCTGCCACCGCCATGCACACCGCCAGGGGCACCGGCTGGAAATACGCACCGCCGCCGCTGATCCAGGTCCAGAAGATGGCGTAGAGCGCCTGGCCGCCGGCCAGG
>JAHHSB010000139.1 GCA_020025415.1 Oscillibacter sp.
ATGTACGAGAACACCACTTGGGAGCTGGAGAATGCCAACAAGCGCTGCATCTCTCTGAACACCAAGGATCCTGCTGGTAAGGAAGCTCTGTTTAAGCTGCTGGAGGGTGCCGATGTTCTGATCACCAACTGGCGTCCCCAGGCTCTGGAGAAGAACGGCCTGGATTATGAGTCCCTGAAGGTCCGCTTCCCCAAGCTGGTTTATGCCATGTGCACCGGTTACGGCGAGTATGGTCCCGACAAGGATCTGCCCGGCTTCGACTTCGTTTGCTTCTTCGCTCGCGGCGGTTACTTCGAGACCCTGCGTGAGCGCGACGACAAGCCCTTCCACGCTGCTCCCGCTGTGGGCGACCACAACGTTGGCATGAACCTGGCCGCCGGTATCCTGGCTGCCCTGTATCACGCCAAGCAGACCGGCGAGGGCGAGAAGGTCGAGTGCAGCCTGTTCGAGTCTGCTATCTTCAACATGGGTACTGTCATCCAGGCCTCTCAGTACACCGGTTTCGGCACCGATTGGCCCTACAGCGCCCGCGAAGGCGATAACCCCATCAACGCTGCCTTCCCCACCAAGGACGGCCGTTACATCCAGTTCGTGTTCCCCAACTACGATGTGTATTGGAAGCAGTTTGCCAAGGCCATCGAGCTGCCCGAGCTGGCTGAGGATCCTGACTTCTATCCCATCAAGAATGTGCAGGAGAGAGGCAATGGCCCCAAGGTTTACGATGTTGTGACTGAGGCCATGAAGAAGAAGACCGCCGACGAGTGGAAGCCCATTCTGACTGCCGCCGACGTGCCCTTCTCCAAGTGCCAGAGCCGTGAGGAAATCCTGAAGGACGAGCAGGCTTGGGCCAACAACTGCTTCTATACCATGAAGTATGACAATGGCAACGAGCGCACCCTGGTTCGTCAGCCCGTCAAGTTCCAGGAGGCTGGCCTGCCTGACTACAAGCGCGGCCCCTTCATCGGCGAGAATGGCCCCGAGGTCCTGAAGGAAATCGGCTACACCGATGAGCAGATCCAGACCATGCTGGACAACGGCACTCTGTACACCTGGAAGGACGAGAGAAAGTAAGCTTTCTGTTGCTTTTCAAGGAATGCGCAAGGCCCGCCTGTGATTATCACAGGCGGGCCTTCTTTAATAAGTGGTCGCTTCTGCCCCCGCGGCGAAAAGGAATTTTCACTGCGGGGGGGGGAGCCGCATGATGCAGCAAAAGAAGGACGCTGTTTCTATGGCGGCACAAGATAAGCTTTTGACCGGCGTCAAGGTGGTGGGGCTGGCGACCTTCCTGGCGGCAGCCGCTGCCGGACGCTTCCTGGCTGACGGCGCGGCCTTTGCCTGGAAGGATCGGCGCGGCTGAAGCATCAACATAACCGGCCATGGCCCTGCCTGATCAGGCAGGGCTTTTTTCCTGCCCGCCCGGGAAAGCGCCGACTATTTTCCTCATTTGGGGCATATAGTGGGAGCGAAAGAAGGGGCGGGGGAATGGGTGGTCCGCCGCCCCGGCAATTTCCGCAAGGAACGGGGGAGGATTAAGATGAAGATTGTGGTTTGGCGGCAGTGGCCTGCCGGACTGACGGCGCTGGTTCTGGCGATTTGCATGGCGGGATATGTGGCGATGTATCCTTCGGCAGCCTGGGCCTACGCCACGGATAAGCCGCTGCCGATTTACTGCGTGGACACGGATCAAAAGACTTGTGCCATCAGCTTTGACGCCGCCTGGGGCAACGAGGATACCCAAATGCTCATCGACATTCTGGAAGAATACCAGGTCAAGGCCACTTTCTTTGTGGTTGGGGACTGGGTGAATAAATACCCGGAGTCGGTGAAGGCCCTCTCAGATGCGGGGCACGAAATCATGAGCCATTCCAACCATCACGATCACTATAACAACCTGTCTGCCGAACAGATCCAGGCGGACCTGCAGGCCTGCAACGAGCAGATCGAGGCCATCACCGGGGTCAGCCCCACCCTGATCCGCTGCCCCTACGGGGAATATGACGACCATGTGATCAATGCCATCCGGGACTACGGTATGGAACCCATTCAGTGGAATATTGACAGCTGGGATTGGATGGGCATCTCCGCCTCGGAGATCACCCAGCGGATCACCGAGCGGATGGAGCCGGGGAGCATCGTACTGTTCCACAACGCCGCCGACCACACGCCCGAGGCGCTGCCGAGTATTCTTGAGATGATGCTGGAACAGGGCTATACCGTGGTACCCATCTCCAAGCTCATCATTTCCGGGGAGTACAACGTGGATTATACCATCGACCATACCGGGCGGCAGTTCGCCGCGGAGAAGGCGTCATAAAACAAAAAAACAGCAGGGAAGCGGCCGGGCCGCTCCCCTGCTGTTTCTTTCCCCCCCAGGCGGTGCCTGGCAGAAAAGCCGTGCTTATAAAAACAATTCGTTGGCCTTGGGCTGGGTACACAGCAGCTCCAAATACCGCTCCAGACCTTCTAGCAGGGCAGGAGCCACCTGCCGGGCCTTGTGGGGGCAGACTGCCACGCAGCGCATACAGGCGATGCAGCGGTCCAGACCGGTGGTCCGGGGATCGGCGGGGTCGATGGCACCCGCCGGGCAGAGTTTGGCGCACAGGCCGCAGCTCACGCAGGCCTCGCCCGCCGTCGGCTTGGTGGAGCCCCCCTTGAATTCCCGGTAGGGCCGGTTTCCCGGGACCTTGACCGGGCCCTCGTCTTCTTGGGCCTGCCAGCGGGCCTGGATCTGCCGGGCAAAATCGGCCAGCTGGGCCTGATCTGCCTCATCTGGCCGGCCAATGGCAAAGCGCCGGACGATGGAGTGCTCGGCCACTGCCGCCACCGCCTCTCCGCAGCGGAAGCCGGCCTCCAGCAGCGTGTCTTCCAGTTCCAGCAGTGTGTCCTCATAGGCCCGATTTCCGTAGGCGCACAGCGCTATCGCCCGGGCCCCGTTTCCCCGCAGGCGGCGGAGCCGCTCCACGGCCAGGGTCGGGACCCGCCCACCGTAGGAGGGGACCGCCGCTACGCATACATCCTCCGGCGAGAAGACGGGCGCCTCGGGATTCTCCGAGGCGCACAGGTCCACGGTCTGCCAGGTGCCGCCCCAGCCCCGGCAAAGGGCGTCGGCCGCCTTCCGGGTCCCTCCGGTGGGGCTGAAGCAAAGCTGATAGAACATGATGATCTCTCCTTTTTGATCCTCCTGGACTGCAAAGTAAAATGAAAGCTGAGGCCCCCTCAGACCTTCTGGTACAAGGGTTTACCACAAACACAAAGTGCGCCCAGAAAGGAGACGAGTCCTCATGGCAAAATTGTATCAAATTTTCTGCCAAAAGCGCAACAGCAAAACGGACTTTTATCGTTACAGAAAAGATGTCCATAGTCATCAAAAGTTTCAGCGCAAGCGGAGGAAGGCAACCATTGAATGGGTTTTGCCGACACCAAGAAAAAACACCCCAAGCCTTATACCCCTTGCAG
>JAHHSB010000014.1 GCA_020025415.1 Oscillibacter sp.
TGAGCGGTAGACTCGCTTTCCCGGCCGGAGCAAGCCGGGGTGGTGTAGAGCCGCTCGTAGACGCAGTTGTGGAAATAGTAGGTCTTCAGGTCCCTGAAGTGGTTGGACTGGTGGGCCGCCTGGAACAACCGGGCGCAGAGGGCTACATACGGGCTCATGGACCCGCCGGAGTCGAAGAGCAGCAGCAGTTTCACCTGATTGTCGCGGGGCCGGGTGAACACCAGCTTTAAGTGCCCGGCGTTGTCGCAGGTGGCCCGGATGGTCTCATTCAGGGCAAGCTCGTCCTTGGGTCCGTCCTCCCGAGCGGTGAGCTGGCGCAGGCGGCGGAAGGCCATCTGGAACTGGCGCACATCCAGCGCCGCGTCCCGGCGGAAGTCCCGGTATTCCCGACTTCCCGCCACCTGCAATGCGCTGCGGCTCCGACTCTCACCCCCCAGGCGCAGGCCGTTGGGGTTGTAGCCGCTGTTGCCGAAAGGGGAGGTGCCCCCGGTGCCGATCCAATAGCTGCCGCCGTCGTGGCGCTCCGTCTGGCGGCGCAGCCGGTCTTCCAGCATGGCCCGCAGCTCCTCCAGGGAAAGGCCGGCGTAGCGGACATCTGCCGCTGCCCGGTCCCATTCTTCCGGGGTGATGGGGCTTTCCAGCCAGGCCCGGATGGACTCGGGCAGCTCGCCCGCCGGCTCCACCCCCCGGAAGTAGAAGGCAAAGGCCTGGTCAAAGGCATCGAAGTCCGACTCCGACTTCACCAGCGTCATCCGGGCCAACTCGTAAAAGCCTCCCAGGCTGGAGCCGTGGAGCCCCAGGTCCAGCCCCCGTTGCAGGGTCAGCCACTCGTCCAGGGACACCGCCACGCCAAAGGCCCGCAGAGAGAAGAAAAAATCCGTAAACATCTCAGCGCCCGGTCCCCTCCGGCGCGAAGCGGGCCAGATCCTGCGTCTTTTTCAGCAGCACCCCGGCGAAGGGCAGCGTCCGCTCCAGCGCGGCCGGATCCACGCCCCCGATCTCCAGGGCCTGCACCCAGTCCAGCAGCTCCGAGGTGCTGGGCTTTTTCTGCAGGCTCATCTGGCTGCGCAGGCGGTAGAAGGCCGCCAGGGCCTGATCCAGCAGGTGATCCTCCACCTCCGGGAAATGAGCCCGGACGATGCGCTCCATCATCTCCGGGTCGGGGAAGGCAATGTAGTGGAAGATGCAGCGGCGGAGAAAAGCGTCCGGCAGCTCCTTTTCCGCATTGGAGGTAATGATCACCACCGGCCGATATTGGGCCCGGATGGTCTCCCCGGTCTCGGGGATATAGAACTCCATCCGGTCCAGCTCCCAGAGCAGGTCGTTGGGGAACTCCAGATCCGCCTTGTCGATCTCGTCGATAAGCAGCACCACCTGCTCGTCGCTGCGGAAGGCCTCGCCCAGCTTGCCCAGGCGGATATAGCGGGCGATGTCGTGGACTCCCTCGCTGCCGAATTGGCTGTCATAGAGCCGGGCCACCGTGTCGTAGACATAGAGCCCGTCCTGGGCCTTGGTGGTGGACTTGACGTTCCAGATCAAAAGCCGCTGTCCCAGGGCCTCGGCCACCGCCTGGGCCAGCATGGTCTTGCCGGTGCCCGGCTCGCCCTTGACCAGCAGGGGCTTGCCCAGGGCCCGGGCCACCTCCACACTGCGCAGCAGCTCCTCCGAGGCGATATAGCGCCCGTTTTCCCATTGCTTCATGCTTGCCTTCCTCCCACGCTCCGGCGGGCCGTGCCGCCGTTTTTCCTCCATTGTACCGAAAAACCCGCCCCCGGGCAAGTCCTGCCCGGGTGAAAAAAACACCGGCTGAAATTCTTCAGCCGGTGTCGGGAATTGCGGAATGAAATTATTTCTGCAGGAAGCTGTCCAGCACCTTCCCCATGATCTCGATGCCCTTGCGCATATCCTCCTTGGGCGGCAGGGAGTAGCTCAGACGGACGCACTGGGAGGGGACGTCGTAATCGGTCAAAAAGCCGTTGCCGGGCACCATGGTGACCTTATAGTCCAGGCAGCGCTGGACGAACTCCAGCATGGGCACCTCCTCAGGCAGGGTGATCCAGATGAACATGCCGCCCTGGGGCCGGACATAGCTGACCCGGCCGCCCAGGTACCGGTCCAGGCATTCCATCATATAGGCAGCCTTATCCCGGTAAATGTCCTGAATGCCCCGGATGTTCTTCTCCACGTCGGCAGTGGTGAGATATTCATAGCACACGTGCTGGGCCCAGGCGTTGGAGTGGACGTCGCACACCTGCTTGAGGGTGGTCATCTTCTCAATGATGTCCGGGTCGCCGGCGCAGTAGGCCAGGCGCATGCCGGGGCTGAGGATCTTGCTGAAGCTGCCGCAGTAGACCACCAGGCCCTGGGTGTCAAGGGTCTTGATGGAGGGGATATGCTCCCCGGAGAATCGCAGCTCGCCGTAGGGGTCATCCTCCAGAATGGGCACCTGATACCTGCTGCACAGCTCATAGGTCTTTGTGCGCTTTTCCAGGCTGGTGGTGACGCCGGTGGGATTCTGATAGTTGGGTGTGGTGTAATAGAAGCGGGGCTTGGGATCGGCAGAAAGCACCTGTTCCAAAACCTCCATATTAGCGCCGTCGGATTCCATAGGAACACCTGCCAGGGAGGCGCCGCAATTGTGGATAGCGTTGTAGCAGCCCATGAAGGAGGGCTCCTCCGCGGCCACTACGTCCCCTTCGTTGCACAGCAGCCGGGCCATCATGTCAAACACCTGCATATTGCCGCTGGTGATGATGACCATATCGGAGTCCTTGATCACATTCCCATGGCGGTTGGCAAACTTCCGGGCCTCCTCCCGCAGGGGGGTATAGCCCTCGGTGGTGCCGTACTGCAGGCAGCCGGCGGGGTCATCCCGCAGCAGCCGGTCACTGATGCGGCGGATGTCCTCCACGGGAAAGCTCTCCACACAGGGGTTGCCACCGGCAAAGCTGATGGTGTCGGGATCACTCATATTCTTGATGAGTTCGCGAATGATGCTGCCGTGCATACAGCTGACCTTGTTGGAATACTCGAATTTCATGCTGTCTCTCTTCCTTGCTCTTTCTCTTGTGCCGGAACGGAAATGACAAGCGGGCGCTGTTGAAATCCGCTGAAAGGGCATGTTCATTTTGATAAAATAAAATCATTTTCATTCTATCAGACCTGGCCTTTGATTGCAAGACAAAAGCACACAGTTCCCCGGGGATTCTCTGGTCATTTTTTCCAAATCCACGCAGTAAACAAACCCGCCGGCCAAAAGGCCGGCGGGTTTATTTGAGCTTATTCGCTTATCCGGCGATCAGGCCAGCAGATCGCGGAAGGTCTCGATGGCGGTACGAGCCTGCTCGTAGTTGACCATCTGACGGTCGACCTCGATGGTGGCGGTGGGGATACCGGCAGCCTCGCAGGCCTTCTTGATCAGAGGATAGTCAAACTCCTCGGGATCGCAGAACTTGGTCAGGATGATCAGCAGACCCTTGGCGTCGTACTCCTTCATCTGCTCGATGATGTAGTCCACGCGCTTCTTGTAGAAGTCATACAGGACGCTGCAGTTGTCCATGTTCTGGAACTTCTTGACCAAGCTGTCCATGGCGCAGAACTCAGCGGGAGCGTCGGTGCGATACTGACGGCTCTCAGCGGCGATATCGTCGGCGACGATATGCATATTCATCTCGTCCAGGATAGAGGTCAGGCCGGGAGCGTCAGCCAAGATACCGGTAGTCATGATGCGGATGCGATCAGACTTGGCCTCCTGGGCGTTCAGGGCCTCGATCAGCTCGTTGACCAGAGCGGTGTGCTCTTCCTTGAGCATGAAGGTAGCGCTCTTGAAGATGTCGCTGCGCTGAGAGGGCAGGATCTCGGCATGATCGGCCAGGACCACAGCCAGATTGCGCATAGCGGCGTTGTGAGCGTTGTAAACCTTGATAGAGTTCTCCAGCTTGGCCAGGTCGAACTTCTCGCCGGCGACCTTCTCCAGATCGGCGATCACCCGCTCGTAGCCGGCCTTGGTGAAGGCAGCGCCGAACTCGGGCTTACGATGCTGGGGATAGGTCATGGGGATGAAGGGGATGCTGGGAATAGCATACTTCCAGTTCTGGCCGAAGCCGCGCAGGGAGTCGCACAGGTTGGGGATGATGATGGCGGAAGCGCCCTCATAAGTACCCTTCAGGCCCAGCTCCAGCAGGGACTGCAGGATGGAGCAGATGAAAGCGGGGCAATACTTCTTCGCCTCGTTCAGCTCCACATCGCCGCCCCAGGCGCCCATGGGGACATAGCCCATGGCGTGGACCAGCTCTTCGGGAGTGTAGACAGGGGCAACCAGAATGACCTTCTTACCGGCCTTCAGGTATGCATCAAACTGAGCCTTGGGATTGCCGGCCACTTCATGGAACCGGGCAAGCAGTTCATTTACGGTCATCTTATTTCGCCTCCTTGTTAGCTTCCATGATCTCCATCAGGCCCTGGACACGGGTGTCATACTGGGCCTCGGAGAAGTTGCGGGCGTCGGCCTGGTCGCCGTCGAAATGCGCCACAGGGATGTTGCAGGCCTCACCGATCTGGCGGCCCATCTCGTTCATGAAGCTGCTCCACAGCTTGCAGCTGCGGTTGTTGTGGATCAGCAGACCCTCAACATGGTTATCCTTGCACAGCTTGATACGCTTGTCGCGGGCCTTCTCCAGGTTGATGGCGTTGGGCACCTGGCAATAGACGCGGCACATATCGTCGAAATCCTTGTAGACGAAGCCAAAGGCGTCGGCATAAATGGTGGTGACCATGTTGATACCGCGGTTCTTCAGGCCGGTGGAGGTAGCACGCAGCCAGGGCCAGCAGGCAATACCCTCGAACATGATGCGGTATTTCTCCTCGCCGCGGAAGGTGGACTTGCCCTCCTCGTGGTTCTGCTTATACTCCTTGAGCAGGGTCTCCATGGCGTCGGCGGCCTCTTCCTTGCCGCGGGCGGTAACCATGACGGCCATGTGGTTGAGCAGATCGAAGCCGTTGAAGGGGCTGGGCTCATACTTGGCCTGAGCGGTAGCCTCCAGCCAAGCGCGGCTGGAACGGCCGGAGATCTCCTGGACCTTCTTGTACTTGTCCCAATCCCACTTCTTGCCGGTGATGTTCTCCAGCTTGCGGATGGCCTTCAGGAACTGAGCCTTGGTGTAGGCCACCTGAGCATCGGACACCTCGTAGTCGGGGTTCAGAGGAATGTCGATGAGGATCATGGGAATGTTCAGCTCTTTAGCCAGGTTCTCATACCACTTGATCATGCAGTTGCAGATGTTGTTGCAGCAGAGCATGAAGTCCGGCTGAGGCATATTCTGCTCAGGAGCGTCCTTCACCTTGGCATAAGCCAGGCTGATACGGGCATAGGCGCAGATATCGTTGGAATAGCCATCGCCCTCAGACACTTCGCACATCCGGACGCCGCCGCCACGGGCAGCGATACCGGCAGCCTGGTTCTCGGGATAAACCACGGGGATGCCCAGGGTCTCGGGAATCTCCACCGGGAAGTTGGATGCGCACCAACCAACTAGCTCACCGCGCTCTTTCGCTTCCATTGCGTCAGTATATGCCTTGGCGGCAATCTGATTCAGCTTATAAGAAGCGGAATTAGGATCGGGCGGCGGACGATGTTTTTTGATTTCTTCAGCCATAGTAATTCCTCCTTATTAAATATGCCTTTGCATAGGGGACACTTATATTATTTGGGCGCTTTTTCAAATGCGTAGTACGCCGCGCCCAGAGCGCCAAAGAGCTGTGCCATGGGGGAGACCAGGATCTTGGTGTCCAGAGCCTTTTCCATGGCGGAGCGGACGCCGTCATTCTGTGCCACGCCGCCGCTCATGCAGATATCCGGCGTGGGGCCAATCCGCTTGGCCAGCGCAGCCACCCGGCTGGAAACCGAGGCGCAGATCCCCGCCACCAGGTTGGGTGTGGTCACGCCGTTGGCCAGCTGGCTGATGACTTCGCTCTCGGCAAACACCGTGCAGGTGCTGGAGATGGAGGCGGGATTGTCCGCCTGGGCGGCCACAGCGCCCAGATCATTCACATCCAGCTGCAGAATGTTGGCCATGACGTCCAGGAAGCGGCCGGTGCCGGCCGCGCATTTATCGTTCATCAGGAAGTTCTTCATGCGCCCCCGCTCATCCAGAGAGATCAGCTTGGCGTCCTGCCCGCCGATATCAATGATGGTCCGCACAGTGGGGAATACATGGTGGGCACCCATGGCATGGCAGCTCAGCTCGCTCATGTCCAGGTCCGCGCCCTCGTACCGGGTGCGGCCGTAGCCGGTGGCCACCGTCATGGCCATGTCGTCCTTGGTCAGGCCGCCGGACTTTTCAAACACCTGCGTCAGCGCATCGGTGGGGCCAGGCGTGCCCATGCCGCCGATAATCAGCGAGGTTGCAACAATGTCTTTTCCGTCCTTTAAAATGACACATTTCGAAGTCGTGGAACCAATGTCGATACCCAACGTATACATAATTTATATGCTCCCATTTTCAAATGTTTCTGCTTTTATCCTGTCGATTGCAGGCAGAATCAACTGGTATTACCAGTTCGACTTTTATTATACGGCCGCGTCAAAACATTGTCAACAGATGCCGGAATGGCAAATTGACAAAAGTTTGTCATATTTTTAGGGCAGGTGGTAGAATCTTCGCATTTTTTTCCGGAAACTTTATGGTTTTGGTTGACCTAGGTTACCAAGTATGCTAAATTGAGAGTGCGTTATTATGCCACAAACGTACTTTAAACAGGAGGCTGTTGCAATGATCTTTGAAGAGAAATATGAGCTCATCCGCAAACTTGCTCGCAATTTTGCGGAGACCGAACTGACCAGTGACATTCTGGATCAGGTCGAGGAGACCGCGGTGTTCCCGCGGGAGATCCTCGACAAGATGGCCAAGGCTGGTTTCTTCGGCATTAAGGTGCCCAAGGAGCTGGGCGGCCAGGGCAGCGACCATCTGGCATACGTGATCGTCATGGAAGAGATCGCCCGTGTCAGCGCCGTCGCCAGCCTGTACGTGTCCAGCCCCAACTCCCTGGCTGGCGGCCCCATCTCCCTGTCCGGCACCGAGGAGCAGAAGAAGAAGTATCTGACTCCCTGCGCTACCGGCGAGAAGATTCTCTGCTTCGCTCTGACCGAGCCCGGCGCCGGTTCCGATGCCGGCAGCATGACCACCACCGCTGTGGACTGCGGCGATTACTATCTGCTCAATGGCCGTAAGTGCTTCATCACCGGTGCTCCTCTGTCTGACTACGCAATCGTTTACGCCAAGACCGATCCCTCTAAGGGTACCAAGGGCATCTCCGCCTTCATCGTACATATGGATTGGCCCGGCGTTTCCACCGGCAAGCCCGAGAACAAGATGGGTCTGGTTGGCTGCGCCACCAGCGACATCATCCTCGAAGATGTTAAGGTCCCCAAGGAGAACCTGCTGGGCGAGCTGAACAAGGGCTTCGCCAACGCCATGAAGACCCTGGACGTGGGTCGTATGGGCGTTGCCGCTCAGTCCATCGGCGTGGCGCAGGCCTGCCTGGACGAGGCTGTGAAGTATTCCAAGGAGCGCAAGCAGTTCGGCAAGCCCATCTGCAAGTTCCAGAACACCCAGTTCACTCTGGCGGACATGGCTACCAAGCTGCAGGCCGCCAAGGAGCTGGTGTATCAGGCTGCCATTACCAAGGATAAGGGCGGCAACAGCAGCATGGCCGCTGCCATGGCCAAGTATTACGCAGCAGAGATCTGCAACGAGATCGCCGCTAAGGCCCTGCAGATCCACGGTGGTTACGGCTTCATCAAGGACTACCGCATCCAGCGCCTGTATCGCGACTGCCGCGTGTTCACCATCTATGAGGGCACCAGCCAGGTTCAGCAGATGGTGATTGCCGGTCAGTTGCTGAAGTAAGAAGGAGGACTTGAAGAACATGAAAATCATCGTTTGCGCTAAGCAGGTTCCTGATACGAACATCATCAAGATCGATCCCGTGAAGGGCACCCTGATCCGTGACGGCGTGCCCAGCATCCTCAACCCCGACGACGCCAACGCCCTGGAGGCCGCCCTGGAGCTCAAGGAGCAGGTCCCCGGCTCCACCGTGAGCGTTGTGTCCATGGGTCCGCCCCAGGCCTGCGCCATGCTGCGCGAGTGCATGGCTATGGGCGCTGATAACGCCTATCTTCTCAGCAGCCGCGCTTTCGGCGGTGCTGACACCTGCGCCACCTCCACCACTATCGCCACCGGCATCAAGAAGATCGGCGATTACGACATCATCTTCGCCGGCCGTCAGGCCATCGACGGTGATACCGCTCAGGTCGGTCCCCAGGTGGCTCTGCGTCTGGGCCTGCCCGAGGTCACTTATGTGCAGAAGATCCGCGAGTTCAAGGAGCACAGCGTGGTTGTGGAGCGCCAGATGGAAGACGGCTACGAGGTCGTGGAAGTCACCACTCCCTGCGTGCTGACCTGCGTCAAGGAGCTCAACACCCCCCGCTACATGTCCATCGGCGGCATCGAAGAGGCCTACAACAAGGAGATCACCATTTGGGATGAGCACGATGTGCAGCTGGATCCCAGCGAGTGCGGCCTGCAGGCCAGCCCCACCCAGGTTATGCGCAGCTTTACCCCTGCCCCCAAGGGTAAGGGCGAGATGCTGAGCGGCACCGTGGCCGAGATGGCCGCCACCCTGGTGAAGAAGCTGGACGAGAAACACGCGCTTTGAGCGGAAAGGACGAGGATAAACAATGGCTATTGTTGTAAATAAGGAAAAATGCAAGGGCTGCACCCTGTGCATGAAGAACTGCCCCTTTGAGGCAATTACCATGGAGAACAAGCTGGCCGTCATCGGCAGCGCCTGCACCGGCTGCGGTCAGTGCGTTGAGTCCTGCCCCTTTGGCGCCATCTCCAAGACTGAGGAGGCCGTTGCCGGTGCCGTGGACATCTCCCTGTATCACAACGTGTGGGTGTTCGCTGAGCAGCGGGAAGGCAAGCTGATGGGCGTGTCCATCGAGCTGCTGGGTGAGGGCCGCAAGCTGGCCGACGCCATCGGCTGCCAGCTGTGCGCCATCCTGTGCGGCGACAACGTTGCCGGCCTGGCTGACGAGCTGTTCGAGTACGGCGCCGAGAAGGTCTATCTGGCTGAGGCTCCCGAGCTGGCCACCTACACCGCCGACGCTTACACCAAGGCGATCATGGAAGCTATCGAGGCCTACAAGCCCGAGATTGTTCTGCTGGGCGCCACCCACATCGGCCGCGACCTGGGTCCCTGCCTGGCCGTGCAGTGCAACACCGGCCTGACCGCCGACTGCACCAAGCTGGAGATCGATCCCGAGACCAAGGGCATCATGCAGACCCGTCCCGCTTTCGGCGGCAACCTGATGGCCACCATCGTCTGCCCCCACCATCGTCCCCAGATGTCCACCGTGCGTCCCGGCGTTATGGATAAGGCCGAGCGCGTGGCCGGCCGCAAGGGCGAGCTGATCCGTCTGACTCCCAGCTACACTGAGGGCGACATTCGCCAGAAGGTGCTGGAGGTCATCAAGAACGTGGGCGAGACCGTCAGCCTGACTGACGCCAAGGTCATTGTTGCCGGCGGCGCCGGCCTGGGCAACCCCGAGGGCTTCGAGCTGCTGAAGAAGCTGGCTGACCGCCTGGGCGGCACCATCGGTGCTTCCCGTGCCGCTGTGGACTCCGGCTGGATTGACCACAGCTATCAGGTTGGTCAGACTGGCACCACCGTCAAGCCGAAGATCTACTTCGCCTGCGGCATTTCCGGTGCTATCCAGCACCTGGCCGGTATGCAGAACTCCGACATCATCGTCGCTATCAACAAGAACGAGAGCGCTCCGATCTTTGAAGTGGCGGATTATGGTATCGTGGGCGACCTGTACAAGGTCATTCCTGCGATTCTGGATATCCTGGGCTGATTCCCATTTTTCACGAAATGAAAAGGAGGGCAGCAGGCAACTGCCGCCCTCCTTTTCTTGGCAACAACGTTTAACAGGGAGGAAACATTGTGCCTGCATTAAAGCATTGGACCATTTCTGATTTTTTAGCCAACGCCGCCCGGGAATACGGGGATCGGCCCGCCGTTACATACAGCCAGACCACCTGGACGTATCAGGATCTGGAGCGGATCACCGACCAGCTGGCCGCGGGTCTGCTGGCCGTGGGTGTCAAGCGAAAGACCCATGTAGCCATTCTGGCTGAGCCGGGTCTGTTCAGCCTGGCCATGTTCTACGCCGTGCAGAAGATCGGCGCCGTGGCCGCCATGATCTGCACCACCCTGACGCCGGATGAATTTGCCTTCCAGCTGGGGCTGTGCGATGCCGAATACCTGGCCTTTAACCGCTCCAACCATCGGGACGTGGATCTTCCCGGGCTGGTCCAGCGCGGGCTGCCCAAGGATCACGGACTCAAGCAGATCTTCCACCTGGGACAGGAGGCGCTGAACGGATATGAAGGCTGCAACTGGCTGATCCGCCAGGGCGAGGCCATCTCTCCGGAGGAGCTGGCCGCCGCCAAGGCCGCCGTCCAGCCGGAGGATACCGCCGGCATCCTCTTTACTTCCGGCACCACCAGCAAACCCAAGGCGGTGATGATCTCGCAGCTGTCCCGGGTCAACAACGGCTTCCAGGAAGCCGAGGCCATGGACTGCACCCCCGAGGATCGCTTCTGCGTGTCTCTGCCCATGTATCACTGCTTCTGCATCTCCACCATCCTGCTGGCGGCCTGCGCCGCGGGCAGCTGCGTGTGCATCCCCCGCAGCCGGCACAGCCGGGACCTGCTGGCCACGGTTTCCGAGCAGCGCTGCACTATCTTTTCTAACGTGCCCACGCTGTTCCACGCGCTGGTCACCCGCAAGGACTTTCAGGAGTTTGACTTCAGCTCTCTGCGCTGCGGCCTGATCGCCGGCAGCACCTATTCCCAGGAGCTGTTCCGCCGGGTGGAAAAGGTGCTGGGCTACACGCTGCTGTGCGGCCTGGGCCAGACGGAGTGCACCGGCGGCATCACCAGCGGCAGCCTGCGGGATTCCGAAGAGCTGCGCAGCACCACGGTGGGCCGCCTGCTGGAGCACGTGGAGGGGAAAATCATCTCCATGGGCGACGAGCTGCCCGCCGGCACCACCCTGCCGGCAGGGAAGAAGGGTGAGTTCTGCGTCCGGGGCTACCTGCTGATGCAGGGCTACTACAAGCAGCCGGAGCTGACGGCCAAGACCATTGACGAGGAGGGCTGGCTCCACACCGGCGACCAGGCCTACTTCGATGAAGACGGCTATCTCCACCTCACCGGCCGGATCAAGGATCTGATTATCCGGGGCGGCGAGAATATCGCCCCGGCGGAGATCGAAGGCGCCATCGGCGAGCTTCCCGGTGTGAAGGAGTGCAAGGTCCTGGGTGTCCCGGATGATCATTACGGCGAAGAGATTTGCGCCTGCATTATGCCCAAGAATACCGGCCTGACCCCCGAGAGCGTGCGGAAGGCGCTGGCTCCTACGCTGGCCGCCTTCAAACTGCCCCGCTATGTGGTGTTCTTTGACGATTTCCCCCGCACCAGTACCGGCAAAGTCCGGCCCGGCGCGCTGAAAGAAGAGGCCATTGCCCGGCTCAATCTCCCTGCAAAGTAAAAAGTCCTGCCCTCGGGCAGGCATGAGAGAAGACGAAACGCCCCTGCAGGAGTTCTGCAGGGGCGTTTTTTGCCGTCACGGGCGGGGCGCCGGCCGGAGCCCGGGTCGTGGGGAAACCCGTTTTCCAAAAGCTGCCCGCCAGACCCGCTCAGGTGCGGGACTTCATCATCAGCGTCCAGTCACTGTCGGTAGTGACCTTGCCGTCTTGATTCTTCAGCTGGCAGTGCATCTTCAGAACGCCGCGGCCAGGCTTGCTGGAGTGCTTAATCTCAGTGGGGGTCATCTCGATGTGCACCGTGTCACCGATCTGCAGGGGGCCCACATAGCGCTCGGTCTGCTCTATGAAGGCGATGGTGGTGCCGCGCATCATGCCGGTCTGGTTGGACATACCGGCCATCATCACAGGGCCCAGCAGGCCGTGAGCAATGCGCTTGCCAAACATGTTCTGCTTGCCGAACTCCTCGTCCATGTGCAGGGGGTTGAAGTCGCCGGACAATCCCGCGTAATTCACCACGTCCGCCTCGGTAACGGTGCGGCCCGGCCCGATATAGGTTTTGCCGATCTCAAAGTCTTCCAGATAAAAGCCTTCCATCATGTTCATGTCTCTTCGCTCCTTATCATTATCAATATAGAATGCTGATTGACATCGCAGCATCCGCCGGGGCCGGCTTACCGCCCGCGGAAGTTGGCCTTGCGCTTTTCCTTCAGCGCGGCGAAGCCCTCGATCTGATCGGGGGTACCAAAGCCGGAAGCCATGTAGCCCACCTCGATGCCCATGGCCACATCCTGGGGCACAGACTCGCTGGCAGAGAGGATCCCCTTGTCCAGCATGATGGCAATGGCAGAGTTGTCGGCAATCTGCTTGGCCAGAGCGTAGACCTCATCCATTAGGGTCTCCGCGCTGGTAACCTTGTTGAGAATGCCCAGCTCATAAGCCTCGGCGGCCTTGATCCGGCGTCCGGTGAAGATCAGTTCCTTGGCCTTGTGCATGCCGATCACCCGAGGCAGGCGCAGCGTGCCGTTGAAGCCCGGGGTGATGCCCAAGGTCGCCTCCGGCAGGGCGAAGGAGGCCTTCTCGCTGGCGTAGAGGATATCCGTGCTCAGGGCAAACTCAAAGCCGCCGCCGAAGGCATAGCCGTTGATGGCGGAGATGGTGGGCTTGTTCAGCTGCTCGATCTTTCGGAACAGGTTGGCCCCCCGGCGGCTGTACTCGATGGCAGTCATGGTATTGGCAGCAGCCAGCGTCGAGGTTTCGGCGCCGGCGATGAAGGCCTTGCCCTCACCGGTGAAGACGATGACGCGAACCTCGGGGTCCGCCGCCACTTCATCCACCGCTTCCTCCAGGTCATCGAGTACCTGAACATTCAGGGCGTTCAGGGCCTCGGGACGGTGGAAGGTGATGGTTGCGATGCCGTCCTCCTTTTTTAGAAGAACCTTTTTTTCCTCCATGTCTTAATCACTCTTTCCCTTGTATTTTAGCCGCGGAGACCGGGGGGACCGGCTTTCCGTGAGTCTAACGATTTCATATGGCGCGGCCGCACCGCGCCGCCTCTGAACGGGGAGGCTGCACTGCCTCATCCAAGGCTGTATGCAAATCCCGGTTCGCTTGTGGGATCTGGAAGGGATTTCCTGGGAAATGGTTGTAGAAATCGGGGTTTTGTGAAAGAAAGGTAGACTTTCCTTGGTGGAAATGGTATACTGCTTAACGGTTATCCCATCAAACTGAAAAGTGAGGAATGATTTATGATCCAACCTGCCGAAGCAAAAGAACGGTACGGCTTCCGGGATGCCAGCGATCGTGAAGACATCCTGACCATGAGCCTTCTCAATTCTGTTCAGGCAGTGCAGAAAAGCAAAACCGTCCGGGTCGCGGAACGTCTGATGCCATTCATCATCCTGGGGTTATGTATTGCCGTGGGAATTTACTCCTACCACAACGGCCTCCAGATCACTACGCTGGCGCTGCCCATCTGTATGCTGATGGTCTACATCCCCCAAATCAAGGACACCCTGACCCATAAGAAAGAGGCAGCCACCATCGCCCACGACGCCGACGTTCTGGGCACCCACTTCCTGGTGGGCTACGCCACCTGTCTGGAGCGGCGTGAAAAATCCGTTCTGGGCGGCGCGGTGTACAGCATGAAGGTCCGGCTGCAAAATGGGGAAGAGCTGGATGACGTTCTGCTGGTGCGGGACTTTTACCAGCGGATCCAAGTGGGGCAGAAGCTGTTCGTATCCATGGCGGACTCTCCCAAGGCTCAGCAGCTGATCGGAATCGTCCCCGCCTACTACGATACCAAGGTCCTGAAAGAAAAGGGGAGAAACGAGCAGGCCGAGCGGCCTGACAGCCGCAAGCTCCGCCGGATCACCGATCAGGAGCGGCAGGACTGCGCCGGGTACTACGGGTCCATGCGCCGGGGCATGCTGATAGAGCAGCAGAAAAACCGCTCGCTGTTCTTCCTTCTGCCCGCCGCCGTGCTGGCGGTGATTTCCTTCCCCTTGGATAAGCCCGTGCTGATGAGTTTGGGCCTGCTCCTTCTGGCCGGCTTCATCTTCACCTTTGTAGCGGATTACATGGAGCTCAACTCCACCCTCAAAAGCCTGCGCAGCGATCAGGAGCTGTTTGTTCTGGACACGCAGGTCTCTGCCAAGCCCATTCTGGAAAGCAAGCAGCTGCGCAACAAAGCCAAGACCCAGGCCATCGACTTCCGGGACGGAAACGGGAAACTGGTCCATCGCTCCACCCGTATCGAGGATTGGAAAAACCTGAACATCGGGGACCGGGTGCTGCTGGTCTACATGGGCAAGAAACAGCCCCTGGCCTGCAGAAAGCCGGACCTGGCCCAGTAATCAAGCCATTATTTTAAAGAACTCCGCAAGGTCTGAAGCCTTGCGGAGTTCTTTTGCAGACACCCGCGCCGCTCCGGGCAACGCGGGTGTCCCACATTTTAAAACATACGCTCTGGCTCAGAAGCAATTCGATTACATGTAACCAAACACGCCGCACAGGGCCAGCAGAACCACCATGGTGATGATGGGGATCAGCACGGTGTTCATGAACACGGGGAAGTAAGCTTCCTTGTGGGTGTTCTTGGTGTAGGTCAGCACGGAGCAAACCAGGCCGTTCTGAGGCAGGGAGTCCAGAGTCAGGCAGGCCAGGGCAGAGCAGCGGGCCAACGCATCCAGGTTGACGCCCATGGGAACGAAGTACTCCTCGATGATGGGCAGAGCGATACCCTGACCACCGGAACCGGAGCCGCAGACACCGGCCAGGACAGCCACAGCGATAACGGACAGCACCAGGGGGTTGCCGTTCATGCCGCGGAGCAGGTCAATGCAGGTCTGGAAGGCGGGCAGCGTCTGGACGACGGTACCGAAGCCCGTGATGGCAGCCGTGTTGAACAGGGAGTTCACACCGCCCATAGCACCATCCTGCAGGGTCTTCCAGAAGTTCTTCTTGTCCAAATTGGGCCAGAAGCAGACGATGCAGACCAGCACGCCCACGAACAGAGACACGGCACCGCTGAGCTTCACCACGTTCATCAGAACCAGCAGGACCACCATGGGAACCAGGGAGACGATGACGTTGGGGAGCTTCCGCTCAGTGCCCTCGGAAGTACCGACCTCGTCGTGACGCTCGAAGTGCATGCCCTTGGCCTTGGCATGCTTCACAGCCCAGAAGCAGTAAATGAACACCAGCACCATTTCGAAGATACCAGCGATCCAGCCGGGACCCGCGCAGGCAGCATAGTCAACGCCCAGATAGTCGCAGGGCACCATGTTCTGTACGGAGGGAGAGCCGGGCAGCATGCCGGAAGCAGTGCCGGCACCGGCGAAATACAGACCGGGAATCAGGGTGCAGGTGATGTCAGCCTTCTTGAACATAGAGAGCATCAGGGGATACATGGCGAAGAAGCACACGAACACGGAGACGCCGCCCAGGGACAGAATGAAGCCGACAATGATGATGGAAGGAACGATGGCCTTCTCACCCAGCTTATTGATGATCGCACCAGCGATCGCATCGGCAGCGCCGGTCACACCGAACATATTGCCGAACATAGCGCCCAGGACGAAGATCCAGAACTGGTTCTGGAAATAGCCGCCCAGGCCCGCAATGTAATCGCCGGTCATACCGTCGATCACATTCATGCCCGCAGTAGCCAGCAGGAAGATACTGGCCATGACTGCGGTGAAGAAGATCGGGACTCCTCTAAACACCAGCACCATCACAATGGCGATGCCCAGGAGCAGGAATAACAAGCCCATGTATGTAACCTCCTTAATCATAACTGAAACTCGAATCGTTACAGTTCTGCCGCTTAATTCCTCCCGCCCGGAAGGTGACATCCCGGAGATATCGTTCGCGGCTATTTTGAATTTCCCGGGTAAAGCCGGAAAAGTTCAAACAGAATTTCTGTCGGCCACCGCCGACAACCGGGGATACGCAGAAGGGCCCTCGCAGCCCCCAAACCTCCTTTTCTCTTTCAGCTTCCGGGAACAGGTGTGTCTGAAATTTGACATTCTTTCTGGCGCTTCCTGTCAATTTTCTCTGATCTGCACCGGTTTTTGCCATATAAAGAAGCTTTGTGTTGTTTATAATTATACAATCTTGCCAAAACAGTGTCAATGCGGCTTCCCTCGGCGCTCTGCCGAAAAAGCTTTTAGCTTTTTGTTTGAGACGTAGAATGTCAAATTGTTGACAACTTTTTTGCGCACTTTTGTACACTTTTGCTCTTTTGTCTAAATTTTGTCAATTTTCACCGTTCTCTTTTAGGAACCGTATATTTTCAAATAGC
>JAHHSB010000140.1 GCA_020025415.1 Oscillibacter sp.
GCCTATCTCACTGCCGGCGAGGCTGATCCTAACTCGGAAAACGACTTCGGCAAAAATGTGATCCCGGCCATGCTGGCGGCTGGGGAACGGATGGCGGCCTATCGCTTTGACGGCTACTGGAAGGACGTGGGTACCCTGGAGTCCTTGTGGGACGCCAACATGGATATGCTCTCCCCGGATTCTGGCCTGGATCTGCAGGATGAGAGCTGGCCCATCTACGCCCGCACCGTTTCCATGCCCACGGCATTCCTGGGCAGGGAGGCCCGGGTGACCCACAGCGCCTTCAACCGGGGCAGCGACATCGAAGGCACCGTGGAAAACTCCGTCCTCTCTCCAGGGGTGACGGTGGGTGCCGGCGCCACGGTAAGCTACTCGGTGCTGCTGCCCGGCGTGACGGTGGAGCCCGGCGCCGAAGTGCATTACGCCATTTTGGGCGAGGGAGTCCGCGTGGGTGCGGAGTGCCGGGTGGGCGCCCCGCCGGATGTGAACCCTCCGGATGCCTGGGGATTGACGGTGCTGGCCCCCGGCTGCACGCTGGAGCCTGGAAGGGTCGTGCCTGCAAAAACCATGCTCAACAAACACGGTGAGGAGGTGTCGAGATGAACGGCCTGCACGGAATCATTTTCTCCTATGAAAAGCGGAACAATCTCCGGGAACTGGGGGAGATCCGCTCCTCTGCCTCCGTCCCCTTTGGCGGGCGCTACCGGATGGTGGACTTCGTCCTCTCCAGTCTGATGAACGCCGGCGTCACCGATGTGGGCATCGTACTCCATGGGCGCTATCAGAGCCTGCTGGATCATCTGGGCACTGGAAAAAACTGGGATCTAAGCCGCAAGCGCGGCGGTCTGCGGCTGCTGCCGCCCTTTGCCTATCTGCGCAAAGGCGGCGGACTGGAGGAGTTCCGGGGAAAGGTGGAGGCCCTTTACGGCGTCCGCTCTTATCTGGAGGAGATCCGCCAGGACTATGTGGCGCTGATGGATGGCGACTTGGTGGCCAACCTGCCGCTGAGCGAGATCTTCCAGCACCATCTGCGCTGTGAAAACGACATCACCGTGGTCTGCGCCAACGACAGCTTCGCCGTGGATAACGGCTGCTATTTCCAGATCGATCGGGACGGCCGTGTGCAGGATGTGCTGTACAACCTGAATATGCCCCGGGGATACCGGGGGCTGGAGGTGTATATCCTGTCCAAGCAGCTGCTTATCGAGCTGGTGGACGCCTGTGCCAGCCACGACCTTTACAGCTGGCGCGGGGATGTGCTCCAGGCCCGGCGGGACACCCTGCGCATCGGCAGCTTCATCTGGAACGGCTACGCCGCCCAGATCCGCTCCGTGCAGGAGTATTATGACCGGAGCATGCAGCTGCTCGACCCCCGGATCCGGGCGGACCTGTTCTGCCCCCAGCGGCCCATCCAGGCCAAGAGCGCGGATAAGTCCTCGGCCTACATTGGGCCGGAGGGGCGCTGCGTCAACTCCCTGGTGGAGGATGGCTGCTACATCGAGGGCACGGTGGAAAATTCTGTCCTGTTTGCCGGCGTCCGGGTGGGCCCGGGGGCGGTGGTGCGCAACTGCATTTTGTTTAAAGAGTCGGTGGTGGGGGCCCGGGCTTCTCTGACCTCCGTCATCGCCGATAAGGATGTGGAGGTGCTGCCCGATCGGACCATTATGGGCCACAGCACCTATCCCATCGTGATCGCCAAGGGCTCCCGGGTCTGACACAGCCCTGGGGCCGGCGGGCGGCGGCCCGCAGAAAGGGGTAAATACCATGTTGAAAGTATTGTACGCGGCCAGCGAGGCAGTGCCGTTTTGCAAAACTGGCGGGCTGGCCGACGTGGCCGGCTCCCTGCCGCCGAACCTGGCCGCCCAGGGGGCGGAGGTGGCGGTAATCCTGCCGCTTTACCGCACCATCAAGGAGCGCTTCGGCCAGGAGCTAACCTATCTGTGCTATGACTATGTGGACCTGGCCTGGCGCCACAGCTACTGCGGGCTGTTTTCCCTGGAGCGGGACGGCGTCACCTGGTACTTCCTGGACAATGAACAGTACTTTGACCGGCCGGAGCTTTACGGCTATATGGACGACGGGGAGCGCTTCGGCTTTTTCGCCCGGGCGGTGGTGCGGATGCTGGACCATCTGAAATTCTGGCCCGACGTCATCCACTGCAACGACTGGCAGACCGCCCTGGTCCCCATCTACCTGAAAGATGACGGCGTGCGGGAGGACCGCTTCCGCTCCATCCGCACGGTGCTGACCATCCACAATATCGAGTATCAGGGCTGCTATGGCCTGTACACCCTGGGGGACCTGTTCGGCCTGAATCACCACTGGGCCGACGATGGCACCATCGTGATGGACGGGGCGGTGAACCTGCTCAAAGGCGCCATCTTGTGCGCCGACGCGGTGAATGCTGTCTCTCCCAGCTATGCCGAGGAGCTCAAGGACAGCTACTACGCCTGGGGGCTGGACAGCATCCTTCGCTCTTGCAGCGGCAAGCTTACGGGCATCCTCAACGGCATCGACCGGGTGCGCTATGACCCGGAGAAGGACCCCCACCTGGCGGCCAATTACTCCGCTGCCGACTTGAGCGGCAAGGCGGTGAACAAGGCCCGGCTCCAGCAGATGCTGGGATTGCAGGAAGATCCCTATGTGCCGGTGATCGGCCTGGTGTCCCGGCTGGTGCCCCACAAGGGAGTGGATCTGATCCAGCAGGCCTTCCGCAGCATCATGGACCTGCCGGTACAGGTGGTGGTACTGGGCAAGGGCGACCGGAACTACGAGGATTTCTTCTCCTGGGCCGCCAGCGCCTATCCCGGCCGGGTGGGCGTGCGGCTGGATTACAACGAGGATCTGGCTATGGCCATCTACGGCGGCGCGGATCTGTTTTTGATGCCCTCCAAGAGCGAGCCCTGCGGCCTGAGCCAGATGATCGCCATGCGCTACGGTACTGTGCCCATCGTGCGGGAGACCGGCGGCCTGCGGGATTCCGTCCGGCCCTATGAGGCCTGGCGGGACGCGGGGACTGGCTTCACCTTTGCGGCCTACTCCGCGGCGGATATGCTCTATGTCATCCGCTCGGCGGTGTACCTCTATAAGGACTATCCCGACGCCTTCCACCGCTTGCGCCTGCGGGCCATGGCGGAGGATTTTGGCTGGGGCCGCAGCGCCGATGCCTATTTGGGTATGTACAGCCGCATCAGTGGGAAGACTGTCTCCCGGGAGGAGCCCCCCGCTCCGGCGGAGGAATCCATCCCGGCAGAAGAGACGGCAGTCCCGGTGGAGGAATCCGCCCCCACGGAGGAGCCTGCTCCGGCAGAAGCGCCCGCCCCGGCGGAGAAGCCTGTGGAGCCCGAAACTCCGGCGGAACCCAAACCCCAGACCAGACGCCCCGCCGGGAAAAAGACCGCCG
>JAHHSB010000141.1 GCA_020025415.1 Oscillibacter sp.
CCGCTGGGTCTGCTGGTGACCTTTGGCCGGATGTCCAAATGGGAGCCCCTGTCCTTTCTGCACAAGCCCGGCCGCCAGCTGGGCCGGGTCAGCAACTGGCTGGTACATATCCGTCCCATCCAGCTCTTTTTCAAATTTGTGATCTCCATTCTCCGGGGCACCCCCCTGATGCTGCAGATCATCGTGGTCTTTTTCGGACCCTACTACATTTTCCGGATCCGCCTGTCTGCCACTTACCGTATCGTGGCAGTGATTCTGGCCTTTGCTATCAACTATGCCGCCTACTTTGCCGAGATCTTCCGCTCCGGCATTGAGTCCGTTCCCGTGGGCCAGTATGAGGCGGCCCAGGTACTGGGATACAGCAAGCGACAGACCTTCTTCAAGATCATCCTTCCTCAGATGGTCAAGCGGGTCCTTCCCCCGGTGACCAATGAGGTCATCACGCTGGTGAAGGATACTTCCCTGGCCTTCGTCATCACCTACACGGAGATGTTCACGGTGGCCAAGCAGATTGCAGCTGCCCAGACGACGGTGTTCCCGCTGTTTGTGGCCGGCCTGTTCTACTTTATCTTCAACGCGGTGGTTGCCTGGACGATGGAGCGCATCGAGCGCAGCCTGTCCTATTACCAGTAAGGAGGCACCGACATGAAAGTTATGGAAATCCAGCATGTAAGCAAGTCTTACGATAACCAGCTGCATGTTTTGAAGGATATCAGCCTCAGCGTGAACAAGGGCGAGGTGGTGGCCATCATCGGGCCTTCCGGCTCCGGCAAGTCCACCCTTCTGCGCTGCGCCACGCTGCTCACGCACATGGACAGCGGCGAGCTGAGCTATCTGGGCAAAAAAGCAGCCTGGAACGATGAAAACGGCCGGGCGGTCTATGCCAAGAATCTCAAGGAGATCCGCAGCTGCTTCGGCCTGGTGTTTCAGAACTTTAACCTGTTTCCCCACTACAGTGTTATGAAAAATCTCATCGATGCGCCCGTCTCCGTCATGCACCGAGATCCGGACCAGGTTCGGCAGGAGGCGGCCGTTCTGCTGGAGAAAATGGGCCTGGGAGACAAGGCGGACACCTATCCCTGTCAGCTCTCCGGCGGTCAGCAGCAGCGGGTAGCCATTGCCCGGGCGCTGGCGATGAATCCCCAGATCCTCTTTTTTGACGAGCCCACCTCCGCCCTGGACCCGGAGCTGACCGGCGAGATCCTGAAGGTCATCCGGCAGCTAGCCCAGGAGAAGATGACTATGGTGATCGTCACCCACGAAATGGCCTTTGCCCGGGATGTGGCCGACCGGGTCATCTTTATGGATGGCGGCGTTATCGTGGAGCAAGGCGACCCGGCCCAGGTAATTGGCAATCCCAAAGAGGAGCGGACCCGTCAGTTCCTCTCCCGTTTCTCCAACTAAACAGCAGGATCGAAAAAAGCCTCCTGTACCTTGGGGTACAGGAGGCTTTCAGTATCCCGGAATTGAAGGGGCCCGGTCCTGTTCAGGCCCGCTTTCTGGGGATCAGGAGCAGCTGATCCCGGGGGACGGCTTCTTCCTCCAGTTCGTTGGCAGCAAGGATCATAGGAATGGTGGTGTTGTAAGCCTTGGCCAGATCCCAGATGCTCTCGTCCCGGTGGAGGCTGCGCAGTACCAGAGATGGGGTTCCGCTCAGATCCTTGGGCGCATCGGTATTGATGGACACTGCGGACAGGCAGACCCGCTTTTTCTGGGAGACGGCTTCCACGGAGAACTCCACAGGGAAACGCACCTCGATGCCCCGGTCGCCCAGATTCCCCTGTACCTCTTCCGGGCAGATGGCCCGGGCATTGACCCGGCAATTCTCCGGCAATTCCAGGGTACAGCTGACTTCTACGCTCCGCTCAGCCAACAGGGCGGCACCGCCCTCATCCAGATACAGCGCCCGGATGACTGCCCGGGTGCGCAGGGTAGCGCTCTCCCCTTCCCGGCTGACAGACACTGCCTTGCAGCTGACGCCTACGGATAGGATGGACTCGGCTACCACGCCGATCTCCAGCACCTCCCGTACGGTCTGCCGCCTGCTCATGGATTCGCACAGGTCGGTCAGCATCAGGGGATGGGCCTCATAAGTCAGATCGTAAGCGGTGCTGTATAGGTCGCTGAGCAAGGTCAGATCCCGCTCTTCTCGCACAAAGGCCTGCATATGAAGATAGAGGGTGATCTCCAGCTTTTTCCCGTCCGCGCCGCCGTCGATCTGGATATCCGTCCCCGTCAGCTGGACCTGGACGGAGGCAGAAGCATTCTCCCCGGCACCTTCGATTTCCATGATCTGGGAGAATGCCAGCTCACCGGAAGCAGTGCTGCAGCCCCCGCTGAGCGTACGGTAAAGCAGCGAGAGCACAAACATGCCCTTCACCATCAGCTTATTGCCCACGACTTTTGCGTCCGTGACCGTGGCTGCCACGCGGCTTGTCAGAATTTCGGCCGCACCTTCCCGGCCCGGCGAGAGCTCCAGCTCGTCGGAAAAGGTGAAGTCCTTCTCGCTCATGTGGGTCAAAAACGAGCTGTGCTGCAGCTCCTGCCGCTTTTCGATGCACAGCGCCGCGTCATCCTGGGTATCCGTGCAAAAGGTCTGGGCTGTCTTCCGGTAGCCCGTCAGGCGGAATACCAGTTTGCAGCGGGTGAATACCTTTCTGGGATTGAGGATCCGGGTTTCCAGGAATTCCGTTTCCGCATCCACGCTCATAGCCGAGCAGTCCGCCAGGGACTTGCTGTCAGACTCCGAAGAAAACGGAATCGCGAATTCCAGCGTTCGGATTCCGCTTTCTCCATCCGGCGTATACAGGACCGTGATCCGCACCGTTCCCGCGATCTCGGCCTTTCCGTCATGTAAATCCCGGCTGTGCAGGAACACTGTACCCTCCGTGTCGATGATACGGGCAATATCCGGGCAATAATCCGGCACAATCGTTTCCGCCGTTTCCTCCTGTGTCAAGGTCAGTTCCGCGGCGGCTTCATAGGCATCAAAACAGACCTTTTTCAGTTCCAGTTCCATGAGACCCTTCCTTTCCGGTCGTTCATAGTCTGCTTGATTCTATGAGCGGCCAGGAGGGCTTATGCATCGATATGGAAGAATCTGCGCAGGATTCCGCTCAGCATTTTGGGGGATTTCCAAACAACGATTTTCATAGGAACACTCTCTCCTCTCAGCGTTTGATACAGGCGCAGCCGCAGGCAATCAGCAGGAACGCCACCAGAAATAAGAGCGCGCCCACCGGGAAAATGGCCGCGATTAAAATTCCAGAGCCCATGGCCACTGCAAAAATTCCCAGAATACAACTGCCGCCATTTCCTCGAAACATGGCTCACACCCCTTCCTGTTTTCAGTATATACTGAAAACAGGAAGGGGTGTGAGC
>JAHHSB010000142.1 GCA_020025415.1 Oscillibacter sp.
GTCCGCCTCCGCCCTGGCCCGGCGCTTCTCCGTCAGCCGCCAGATCATCGTGGGGGACGTGGCCCTGCTGCGGGCCGCCGGGGCCAACATCTCCGCCACCCCCCGGGGCTACGCTGTGGTGACCCGCCCGCTGGAGAGCCTGCTGCGCCAGGTGGCCTGCCGCCACGACGACGCCCAGATGGAGGCGGAGCTCAACGCCATAGTGGATCAGGGCTGCACGGTGGTGGACGTGATCGTGGAGCACCCGCTCTACGGCCAGCTCACCGGCTCGCTGCAGCTGTCCAGCCGCTACGATGTGACAGAGTTTATTCGCCGCTGCGACAACGCCCACGCCCAGCCCCTGTCCCGGCTGACAGAAGGCATCCACCTTCACACCCTCTCTTGTCCAAGCATCCAGGCCTTTGACCGGACCCAGGCCGCCTTGGCAGAGCTGGGAATCCTGCTGCCTGAGAGCTGAGCGTCTCTCCGCTCCCCGTGCTCTTTTTCTCCTCTCCAGCCCCCGCCATCAGGCGGGGGCTTTTTTCTCCCCCAGGGCGGCGGGCAGGGGGAAGCCCCACCCGGGAGGCGTTTATCCTCCGCCTCCCGGCCGCTGTCGCCCCGGCGGGAAAAAAGGCGTTGACAAGGGCCCCTTGGACGTGTAAGATAAGCTCCAATGGTGTCAAGACATCTGTCAAGTTTATAGCTGCCTCCTGCTCTCCCGACGGGGACAGAGGGGGGCAGCTGGGAAAAATGGGGGAAAACAAAGATGAATAGGCAAAAGCTGCAGGCCTTTTTGAAACGGAAAAACATTGTGATCTCCGCCCGGCGCTACGGCATCGATGCCCTGGGGGCCATGGCCCAGGGGCTGTTCTGTTCGCTGCTGATCGGCACGATCCTCAACACCCTGGGTACCCAGCTGCACATCGGTGTGCTCACCGCGCCGCTTCTGCAGATCAACAACGTGGACTACACCGTAGGCGGGCTGGCCTCGCAGATGAGCGGGCCGGCCATGGCAGTGGCCATCGGCTGGGCACTCCAGGCCCCGCCCCTGGTGCTCTTCTCCCTGACCACGGTGGGCTTTGCCTGCAACGCCCTGGGCGGGGCGGGCGGTCCCCTGTCCGTGCTGTTCGTGGCTATCATCGCCGCGGAGCTGGGCAAGGCCGTGTCCAAGGAGACCAAGGTGGACATTCTGGTGACGCCCCTGGTGACCATCGGGGTAGGCGCGGCCTTGGCGGCAGTCCTGGCTCCCGCCATCGGCTCAGCAGCCCGGGCCTTCGGCCAGTTCATCATGGTCACTACCGAGCTTCAGCCCTTCTTCATGGGGATTCTGGTGTCCGTGCTGGTGGGCGTGGCCCTGACCCTGCCCATCTCCTCGGCGGCGCTGTGCGCCTCCTTCGGCCTGGTTGGCCTGGCGGGCGGCGCGGCGGTAGCGGGCTGCTGCGCCCAGATGGTTGGCTTCGCGGTAATGAGCTTTTCCGAAAACCGCTGGGGCGGTCTGGTGAGCCAGGGGCTCGGCACCTCCATGCTCCAGATGCCCAACATCGTCCGCAATCCCCGGATCTGGATCCCGCCCACTCTGACGGCGGCCATTACCGGTCCCATCGCCACGTGCCTGTTCCACCTGGAGATGAACGATCCCGGCGGCGGACTGGCCTCCGGCATGGGCACCTGCGGCCTGGTGGGGCAGATCGGCGTCCTCTCCGGCTGGGCCGCCGACGTGGCCTCCGGCGCCAAGGCCGCCGTCACCGCCACGGACTCTCTGGGCCTGATCCTCATCAGCTTTGTGCTGCCCGCCATCCTCTGCCCCCTGCTGGCCCAGCTGTGCCGCAGGGCCGGCTGGATCAAGCCCGGTGATCTGAAGCTGTCCTGAGCGTCTCTGGAAACCGCAACCCCCGGCGTACCTTGCGAAAAGGACGCCGGGGGTTTTTCTGCCCCCCTGTGAGAAGGGAGGCGTTTTCTTTTTTCTTCTCCCCTCCCGGGACGATGGCAGTAGCTAGAACAGGCTGTGGAGCCTGGTCCACCATGCAGATGCAGCGGCAGCAGCGGGAGGCGTCGGCCGCCCCGCCCTCTGGCAGGCGTGCCCGGAATGAGGTCCCGGCCTGCTACGTCCGGGAGCTGCACCGGAAACGGGACTGGGCGGTAGAATAAGGCCCCGGTATTTTTCCCCCTTCCTTGGTGGAAATCTGTTAGCGGAAGTGCTATACTGGCCTCAAAAAGGCGGGGCCATGCATCCAGGCCAACAAAGGCCATGCGTCAAGGAGGTTTTACTATGAAACAGCTGCTCAAAGGCGGCACGCTGGTCTCCGGCAAGGGGACCCGGCGGGCCGACGTGCTCATCGACGGTGAGAAGATCGCCCGCATTGGCCGCGGGCTGGAGGGAGAGGCCGACCAGGTGGTGGATGTGAGCGGTTGCCTGCTCTTTCCCGGGCTGATCGACGCCCACACCCACTTTGACCTGTTCGTCTGCGGCACCAACACCATCGACGACTTTGACTCCGGCAGCCGGGCCGCCCTGCGGGGAGGCACCACCACGGTGGTAGACTTTGCCGACGCCGGGCGGAGCCATCCTCTGACGGAGGGGCTGGCGGAGTGGCACCGGAAGGCCGACGGCCGATGCTGGTGCGACTACGGCTTCCACATGACCATTGAGGAGTGGAACGACCAGGTGGCCGCGGAGCTGCCAGCCATGTTTGCCGGGGGCGTCTCCTCGTTCAAGATGTATCTGACCTATCCGGCCATGCTGGCCAGCGACGGGGACATCTACCGGGCCCTGGTCCAGCTCAAGCGCATGGGCGGCATCGCCGGGTTCCACTGCGAAAACGCCGGGGTGATCGATGCGCTGATCGCCCAGCGCAAGGCCGACGGCCGCACCGGTCCGGACGCCCACCCCGTGACCCGCCCGGCCTGTCTGGAAGCGGAGGCGGTGGGCCGGCTGCTTCGCATCGCCCAGGTGGCGGACAGCCCGGTGATTATCGTCCATCTGACCAACCACCAGGCGCTGGAGGAGGTCCGTTCTGCCCGCCGCCGGGGCCAGAAGGTGTACGTGGAGACCTGCCCTCAGTACCTGCTGCTGGACGAGTCGGTCTATTTCCAGGACGATCCCCACGCCGCCGCCCGCTACGTCTGCGCCCCGCCCCTGCGGGACAAGGCCGAGCAGCCCCTGCTGTGGCGGGCCCTGCGCCGGGGTGAGATTCAGACCATCTCCACCGACCACTGCAGCTTCACTCAGGAGCAGAAGGACGCCGGGATCGACGACTTCACCCGGATCCCCGGGGGCGTGCCGGGGGTGGAAACCCGCTGCGAGCTGATCTACACCGCCGGCGTGGCCGGGCGGAAGATCAGCCTGGCCCAGATG